>JAHIOQ010000162.1 GCA_018895275.1 Candidatus Omnitrophota bacterium | reverse complement strand
TATCAGGAATGATGTATAATATAGCAAAAATGGAGAAAGAAATGGGTGAAGCGCCCAAAAAATGCATAGGCCTGATTTTATTTAAACCATGATTATTACACAAAACATTACAAAATATTTTGGCGGGTTCCAGGCCTTAAAAGATGTTTCCTTTACTATTAATAAAGGAGAGATCGTGGGATTTTTGGGGCAGAATGGGGCCGGCAAAACTACGCTTATGCGTATTTTAACGTCTTATCTGCCAGCTACCTCCGGGGAGGTTATTATTGGCGGGAAAAATGTGGCTAAAGATTCTTTAGCTGTCCGCAGGAAAATAGGATATTTGCCGGAAACTCCGCCGCTTTACCCGAATATGACGGTAAAAGATTACCTTTTATTTGCCGCACAGTTGAAAGACGTTTCGCCTAAACAACAGCGTTTTCAGGCAGATAAGGTTTTAGGAGAATGTAATCTGAAGGATGTTCGGGATAAACCCATTGCGGTTCTTTCTAAAGGCTATAAGCAAAGGGTGGGCATTGCCCAGGCCATAATTAATGACCCGGAAGTGTTGATTTTAGACGAGCCGACGATCGGGCTTGACCCGGTGCAGATTATTCAGGTGCGCAATCTTATTAAAAGTTTGGAGTATAAAAGAACGGTGATTTTAAGCACACATATACTTTCTGAGATTCAACAGATTGCGCAGCGGGTTTTAATTATTAAGTCTGGAGAAATTATTGTTGATGCAGGTTTAAAGGATCTTCTAAGCGGGAAGGGATCGAATCTCGAGGAGATATTCTTAAAGTTGCATTCCGTGCAGGAGGATTAATAGTAATGAGCAAGATTGTTGCGATCGCTAAAAAAGAACTAAAAGCATATTTCAAATCGCCGATTGCCTATATTGTGCTGATAATTACTATTTCTATTTTTAATATATTCTTTTTTTTGATTATTGATGAAAACCGAGAAGCGAGCTTGCGCGATGTGTTTAAAGTCATGGAATTTTTGTTCATCTTTATTGTGCCGCTTTTAACGATGAAGATATTTGCCGAAGAGAAATCCAGCGGGACAATGGAATTTTTGATGACTACTCCGACAACAAACACAGCGATTGTTCTGGGTAAATATTTAGGCAGTTTAATGTTTTTCACGCTTATTGTCGCAATGACCTTGAGTTATTATTTTATTATTGAATTTTTCGGACAGCCTGACCGTTTGACCATACTATCAGGATACTTAGGAGTTTGGCTGGAAGGGGCATTGTTTATTGCTATTGGCATGTTGACTTCCTCCTGGACAAAAAATCAGATTATCGCGGCGATATGCTCGTATGTGATTTTGTTTTTGCTGTATTTCTCGGTAAGTTTTATAAAATATTTCAGCAGTACTGCGCAGGTTTTAATTCGATATGTGGGCACCTGGAGTCATTCGGAAAATTTTATAGCAGGAATTATTACCACTTCGGATGCGGTTTATTACTTAACCGGGATTCTTATTTGTATTATGCTTACCAGACTTAGTATTGAAAATCGATTATGGCGATAAATAAAGAATATAAAAATCTTTGGGCATTGCTTGGAGCAGGGGCGGTTTGTCTTATATATGGCCTGGGGCTTTCCTATGTAGAGGATTGTTTCAGTAAGCGGACGATTATTGTCTCTTTAGTCGGGTTAGTTTGTCTGGGTGTTTGTTTTTTTAAATTGAAAAAGACTATGCATCTGCCGGCAAAATCTTTTGCCTGGCGAAAATATGCTTTAAAAACGATTATTATCGCCTTCTTCCTGATTTTTGTTGTGGGGATCAACTATTTATCTTATCGCTATAATTTGCATTGGGATGCAACTAAATTTAAACAGCATACTTTAACCGAAGAGACAAGTTCAATAATTAAAGAGATCAAGTCGGAAGTTAAAATCGTGGTTTTTTATGTGGGGATGCCGCCAAAATATCTGGAGGATCTTTTAAAAGGCTATGAAAGACAATCGCTGGGGATGGTCAAAGGCGAAATTATTGATCCAATCGTGCAGATAGGTTATGCGGCGCAATTTGGTAATGTGATAAGCGGAAAAGAGAAAAAAGCTATCGTATCCTCAGGGAAGGAACGGCAGGATATCGATTTCACAGAGCATCCTTTAAATGAGGAACGATTAACGAACGCAATCGTTCGCGTGAGCAGGGATAAACGGAAGTGTTATTTTATAACCGGCCATGGGGAATATGATATTTCTGATAAGGGAGATAAAGGATTAAGTACGCTGGTAAAATTATTAGAGGCGAATAATATAGAAGCAAAGCAATTAATGCTGGGGATAAAAAGCGAGATTCCGGATGATTGTGATGTTCTCATTATTGCCGGTCCGCAAAATCCCCTGACGGAAAAAGAAGAAGAGATCATAAAGGCCTATTTGGAGCAAGGCGGAGACGCTTTGTTTTTACTTGAAAACATGCCTTTAACTACGCCGGAGAAGTCGCTCACAGAAGAAGAAAAATGCAAAAATCCATCTTTAAACAGTATTCTTAATAATTGGGGAGTAGCGATAGGTGATGATATTGTGGTTGATTTGAGTAATCATATAAGCACAGATGTCGGTTGTCCGGCTACGCGTAATTATTTGCCGTTTCCGGCGATTGTCAAAGGCCTGGATTATACTTTTTATGTACGGCCTCGTTCGATTTCAATTTTAGAGGAGCGACGTAAATCGGTTAAATTAGGACCGTTGGTTTTAACGGCCAAGAGTGGAAGCAGCTGGGCAGAGACAGATAGAACACTGGTTGTAAAGTTTGATGAGGGGATAGATACTCCCGGCCCGGTTGCGATTGCTTTCATGTTGGTGGAGCCTATAGCAGAAAACAAATCTTCGGATACAAGGATAATTATTTTCACGGATACGGATTTTTTATCGAATGCCTTTATCGGACAATACAGCAACGCGGCAATGGGGCTTAATGTTATCACCTGGCTTTCGGAATTGGGTTACCGGGCTTTTGTTGACCAGAAGGAAATTAAAGTCGAACGGCTTGATTTAACCAGTAAACAAAAACGGATGGTTGCTGTTGTCCTTTTCTTGATGCCTGTTCTGATTGCTATAAGCGGTATAATAGTATGGGTTGGACTTTTATAAATAAAATGGAGCCATTCTGCTTTGGTTAGATTTGCCCGTTACGCAGTTACAACTCTCTCTAATAAAATATTTTGCATAAATATTTTGCAAATTGTTCTTATTTGAGGTATAATCTCAACTACATGGTGTTACCATAGAGGATGGGCTAAGATAAAAGGAGGATATGTTGGCAAGAGATAATTATTCGTATCAAAAGCATCAGAAAGAATTGGCAAAGAAAAAGAAGAAAGAAGAAAAGAAACAAAGTAAACTGGGTAAAAAAAACATGCTGGCCAAAGCGGATTCAGAGAAGACTTCGGATTAAGGACCAAAATCTTTACCCCGTTAGAAATCGTAGTAAAACGGGAATAATCTTAATTGAAACGTAACTCTGGTGAATGCGTGATGTTTCTAACGGGGTTTACTAAAACTAAAAAGGAGGTAATATGGGATATCAACAAGGTGGTGGCGGAGGATACGGCGGAGGGGCACGGGAGATGCACAAGGCGACTTGTGAAGAGTGTAAAAAGGAATGTGAAGTTCCTTTCAAGCCTAGCGGAGACCGTCCGGTTTACTGTAAGGATTGTTTCTCAAAGCGCAAGAATGGCAGACGCTAAAATAGACAGCGTTTGTTTTAAGATATAGCCGGTTGCGTCCGCCAAAAACATTTTGGGCTTTTGGCGAGATCTCGCTCGCCTCGGCTGAAGCCTTTGTCGAAGCCGGGTCAGGGGCTTGTGGCGGAAAACTTGTCTAATCCTGGGTCCAATTTTTATTAGCCCTCCGCAGCATAATATGTTGCGGAGGGCTTTTGTTTGGAGTAAAATTGAAATAAGGAAGCAGGCTCTAGTCCACTCTCTCTTTAAAAAAGCATAAAGGCATCTGATGATCGATAATAAACACAAAGACCCTCTTCATGGTGTCACCCTTGAAATGATTCTCACTCATCTGGTTGAAAAATACGGATGGGAAGAGATGTTCCGAAGAATCAGGATAAACTGTTTTGCGAAGAACCCCAGTATCAAGTCCAGTCTGGTGTTCCTGAGACGAACCCCGTGGGCCAGAAAAAAAGTGGAATGCCTGTACATAGTGCGAATAGGGAAATAGGGGCCGTGTCAAAAAGGATAATTTTTACCCATTTTAAATATAAGGGGGATTAGTATGGCACAGGAACTTCATTTGGTGATTGAAGAACGAAATGGACACGCTTCAGTACGGTTAACCCTTTCCGGGCATCAGATGAGGGTTTTGAAGTTAGTGCAACAGTAATTTAGCGAAAAGGAGGTCTGTATGGTTAAAAACAAGATGGTAATTTCGGTATGTGCAGTTATGCTGATGGCTGCGACGACCGGGGCAGAACAGGTGTTTGCCGCTGACTGGCCGGCAGTGTTGCAGCAGATAAAAGCTAAGTATTCCCAGTTCGGTAACGATATCCAGGATATCAGTATTACCCAGCAAATGACGACGGTAGCGCCGGAAGGAACTATGGTTATAGAGATGACGCTGCTGCAGAAGGGAAAGAAGTTCCGGAGTGAGGGTTCTATGAATATGCCTGGGGCGCCTTCGGGGATGGGGCCGATGAAGACAACCGTGATTTTCGACGGCAAGGATACCTGGATGATCGCGCCGATGATGGGAAAGAAAAAACTTTCGCCGCAGGAGAGCAAGGATCAGCAAAAAGACAAAAACTGGTGGGAACTGGTTTCGGAACAGGCGAAGATCACCGGAATGGAGCAGACCGGTGGCAGGGAGTGTTATGTTGTGGCCATGAATGATCCTGAAAATGCCCCTTTTACCCGTATGTGGCTGGATAAAAATAATCTGGTGTTGATGAAAATGGAGAGCAAGGGAAGGAAGCGGGAACCCGTGGTGATAGAATTTTCCGATTTTAAAAAAGTTAAAGGCGAATGGGAGATGCCGTATAAAACGGAAATGTATGCGAACGGGAAGTTGATGTCTACAATACAGGTAAAAGCATTGCAGGTAAACAAGGGAGTTGCCGACGAGCAGTTCGACGCCGGCAAAGTTCCGGTGGAAAAACAGGGCTTTCCCATGGGCGATATGATGAAGCAAATGATGAGATAAGCACGAATTATCACGAATTTGGAACATTAGGCCGGAACGCTTCACGGGCAAAGCAGTCCGTAATCAAACGAAGTTATTAAAGTGGTGGAAGATATTCAAGATAAAGCTGGCAGGGCACTATCGCTATTATGGAATGAGTGGGAATTACGAAGCGATAAATGAATTCTATCTTCTGGCAAAGAAACTTGCATATAAATGGATAAACAGACGAAGCCAGAGGAACAGATAAAGGTAAAAGATTCAGAAGAATTATTAAATAAGATAAGCCGATTTTATGGGCAGCGGAAAGAAGATATTATAGCAAGGCCGACAAAAGGAGTTAGGGATAAAGCAGCCGGCGGCAAGCATGGGATTGGCAAAAGGGAAAGAAGAGGTTAATTGGAAAAAGAAAACAAATTCGTCAGGTTTCATGCAATGCAGTCAGTGGCGACGTTTCTGACGCTGTTCGTAATATCAATAGTTGTTGGAATAATCCCTTTTATTGGACCGACAATCGGTTTTCTAATGGCACCATTGGGATTAATTCTTTGGCTATTGTTAATGTATAAAGCGTTCAAGGGAGAAAAATTTAAGTTGCCTGTAGTGGGCGATTTTGCTGAGAAGCAGATTAGTAAATAGATCGGCGGGGTTCGGAACTCTGCGGTTGCTTCGCAACCTTGCCTCATATAACACGGTGTATGCGGTGCGCTATCCGCTCGGGTCGCCTAACAGCACGATATCCGGTTCGGGGCTCAGTTCGCCCCTCACCCAAATTTTTACTCCCTTTGGTCGTAAAAACTTCGGATATCGGCAACGTTGTGCAATAGATAAAATTGAATACGTTTCTCTCGGAAACGATGATAATAACTGTAAGGTTGTCCCAAAAATCTTAGACCGGATTAAAAGCTGGGCAAGAACGAAGGAGTTGTCAAGTAAGGACTAAGGTTAGAGAGAGAGTTGAACAAGAACTTGGGTGGAAACAATGATGGCAACAGCAGATAACAGGCGGGTATCTTGCTCTCTCACCTTTTTGGAGTATGATGATGCGATTTTTACGTGATCGATTCTTAATATTAGTCGTGATAATTACGGCAACTGTTATTTTGGGAATGTTTATACTCCATAGACAGGTAGATAGGGAAATACAACCTGATATAGCTTCGAAAAGTGCTCCATCCATATCCGTAAAGGCTGAGGTAAAATCGTCATCTATAGTAGTTCAGTCTCTGCCTTCCACAGGGCCGTTTCGCGTGACTCGTGTTCTCGATGGCGACACAATAGTACTTGATAATGGTGAGACGGTTCGCCTAATCGGGGTGGATGCCCCAGAGACCCATCACCCGGAAATCCCCGTGCAGAGGTTTGGAGAAGAGGCGGCGGAATTTTTGAAGCGGTTTGCGGAGGGATTCGAGTGTACTTTGGAATACGAACCCAATAATATTCGAGACCAATATGGAAGACTTCTTGCTTATGTTTTTGTGGGAGACAGACTTGCAAACGATGAGATAATCCGCCGAGGTTACGCGTATGCTTATACCCGGTTCCCCTTTCGCCGACAAGCTGAATTTATCGCCTTGGAACGTGAAGCACGCGAACATCAATACGGTTTATGGCACCGATCACTCCGGGATGGCAGGATTGCTAACCTTGTAAATAGGTATGAATCACTTAGTATGGAAGGACGCAAAAGATTAGATGAAATTCTGGAGGAACTTGTCCAACAATATCCTTTTGAACAGAAGGAGAATATCGATTCTCTAACGGGGAAAGGAGATAAGTAATATTCGGAGGGGAAAATATGATGACAAAACAGAATCCTGATCTTAAAAAATTTCTTGTTAGGCTTGGGGTCACGGTGGCAGCGGTGGTTTTGGTGATGTACTTAGCCAAAGTCTGGTTCGTTGATCAGAGACTCGCTCGTTTGCCTTCACAGGGGTCGACAAGCGGACAAGTAGACACGTCCTTTCCCGAATCTCAACAACAGGCAGGCACAGTCCAGATAATTTCCTGGCAGGATGCTGCAAAGCACTACGGGGAGTATTCAACCGTAGAAGGTACGATTGTCGCCACTCATAATTCAGGAAAAGCATGCTTCCTTAACTTCCACCCGGATTACAAGCGTTACTTTACGGCGGTTATCTTTGCGTCAGCCTTTTCCCTCTTCCCAGCGAATCCAGAAAATTACTACTATGGAAAGAAATTTCGTGTGTCCGGTAATATCAAAGAATACAAGGGAAAACCGGAGGTCATTTTAAATGATCCGAGCCAAATAGAAATCTTGAAATGATGAGATATCCAACGCTTCGGCTAACACGCTGTTTGTGGCTCACCGATAGCCTGCCTAGCGGCAAGGCCACTGGCAAGATTAAATCGTAACGATTTAATCTATCGGCCCTTTCCCGTTAGATTTACAAAAAAAAGTAAATCTAAGCACGAGGACAGGCGGGTGGATATTTCACCATCCTGGTGAAATATCCAGGTTATCTGTTTCCTTAAGGATGCGCACGGGAAACCATACATATTCCGATTTTCCAAACAAAAGATGGCTTTTCCCTCTGTTCCTACGCCAGTCACTTCGCCAGGGGGCGAGGGGTAAGAAAGCTTCGAACGGCAGGTTCGGCGGAAAGCGGGACGAGCCCCAAAATTATCTTGAGATTAGAATTATACAGGGGTATTATTGATACAAAGAAGGTGAAAGGTGGCCGGCCAGAAACCAATAGCCTTTAGATATCGATAGAAATGATGATTTCCGGGGACAATGGCAAGATGAAACTTGCGCTAGATATAAAGACTATCAAAGATTCTACTTTAGAAGAAAAGATAGGACGCCTAAATAAGATTCTTTCCCAGTGTACGTTATGCCCGCGCCGATGTAAGGTAAACCGGATAGAGGGCCAAAGGGGATTTTGCGGCGGTGGAAAAACCGCATGTGTTTCTTCGGCATTTCCTCATTTTGGCGAAGAATCCTGTCTGGTGGGAATAAACGGCTCAGGGACGATATTTTTTTCTTACTGTAATTTAAGATGCGTCTTCTGCCAGAACTATGAGATTAGTCATCTCGCCTTTATGACAATCTCCGCAGAATCCATTGCAAGTTACAGGAGTTTGCATTAGAATGAAACATGAGATTGATGGTTTGCAAAGAAGATATCTTAACAATTTCGGACGAGATGATGGAAATAGACGGTTCTCTTAAATCCGGCAGCGGAACAATTGTGCGCTATGCGTTGTCTCTGGCTTCTCTGATAAAGAAGGCGGTCCGGATTAAAAATATCCGCGCCAAAAGGAAAAACCCCGGCCTGAGGCCGCAGCACCTGAAAACAGTACAGGCCTGCTGTGACCTCACGCAGGGCAAGGCGCAGAATTTAAAACCGGGTGCATCTGAAATTATGTTTTCCCCGGGGAAAAAGATTCGCGGCGGTTCGTTTTCCTGGGACATCGGCACTGCCGGTTCAACGACGATGATGGCGTTATGCGTTTTGCCGCTTGCGTTGTTTTCCGACAAACAATCCCATTATACGATTAGCGGCGGCCTGTTTCAGGATTTTGCTCCGAACGCGTTTCATGTGAAATGTGTCCTGCTGCATCTTTTAAGGCGATTTTCTCTGCAGGCGGATTTAGAGATGATCAGGCCGGGCTATGTTCCCAGCGGCGCCGGCATTATAAAACTTAGAGTAACGCCGATAACTAAAAAATTACTGCCGTTGCGGCTTCTTGAGCCGGGCAAGGTTGCTTTTATTAAGGGGGTTGCCATATCCTCGCATTTAGAACAAAAAAAAGTCAGCGAACGGATGAAAGATGCGTGCTTGAGTGTTTTGGAGAAAGCAGGGTATAAAGCGGATATAGAAATTATCAACGATAAATCTGCGAATCAAAGAGGAGCGGCATTATTCATCTATGCGCAGACTGATACCGGATGCATTATCGGCGCGGATATGGCAGGAAAATTAGGCCGGCCGGCAGAGAAGATAGGCGGCTATGTAGCACGCAGCTTGCTCGAAGACATAGATTCCGGTGCTACGGTTGACCGGTTTACGGCGGACCAGTTAATTTTATACGCGGCGTTGGCGGACGGAGAAAGCGGTTATATTATACCGCGCATGAGCGCTCATATTGATTCCAATCTTTGGCTGGTGGAAAAGATGTTAGGCGCTAAAGTGTCGTTAGATGGCAAAAGGTTGTTGATAAAAGGGGTCGGTCTGGAAAGAAGTTAAAATATTATAATCCTGAGTTTTGTTAAACAGTTCAAGTTGCTCAACCAGTTTTTCCTCTCCCGGCCTGATGAAGGAACCGCCTTTAACCGCTAATTCCTCATCGTAGAGTCCGATGAATATGGAAATATTTTTACCCCTGTTTGCGGAATTAAGATCAGAACTTTTGGCAGAAGCAAAAGGAAAAATCTTAAAACCGGAAGAGGTAAAATCCGTGATCCAGGATATTATTCAGCCGGCGGTGAATAATACCAGAGAATATCAATCTCTCTGCGCGAAGGTCTATTGCAACAGAAAGAGCCTGCTTCCTAAAGGGGAAAAAAGAGAAGAATGGGAAGCAAGCTTAATGGATTTAAAAAAAAGATTGATATCTTAATTTTACCGTGTTAACCTTTGACACGCTTTTAATTGACACAGGCGCGGTTAAGGAGTAATATTTATTAATAACAAGGGTATTTATCCAATGTCTGCGGTTGTGCAATAAAAAGGGGGGATGAATGATACTAGTTTTATTAATAATTATTGCAGGTATGGTTTTTGGGGCGTCGCTTTTGTTTAATGAATACCCCAAATTTTTAATCAAGCAGATATTTGAGAAATGCCGAAAGAACCAGTTTGATTTTTTAAGTACGTCTTACCCGTTTTTAAGCCCGAAAAAACTTAAAGAAAGCCTGGCCGTTAAAAATTACTTTGAAAAACTTGAAAAAGAAGTCGCGGATTTAAGGTATTTTTTGCGGTTCGCGATGAAGACAAATAAGAACAAGCAAGGAAACTTTACGATCTGTACGGTAGGCGTCCTGCTGATATTTTCCGGAGTAAACATGGAGCGTAAAGAAAAAGTAAAGTTTGTTTTTATTCGCGACAGATTCTGGGGATGGTCAGTGCTTGACTGCAAAGAGATGCCGATTGCTTCTACGCAAGCAACTTCACGGCCAGGAAACGAGGAGGGTGTTTTTTGATTGCGCAATCGCTGCAGGGTATTAATACAAAGATATGGGACTGACGATAGGCGATAAGCTTAAAGAAACTCTTGCTCAATATACGGAACACCCGGCGCTTTCCTACCGGCAAGACAATCAATGGGAGAGTATTTCTTACAAAGGATTAGGCGCCAGGATTAGCGCCGCGGCTGTTTTTTTATCCAGCCGGGGTATCGGTTCCGGAGATAAGGTTGCGGTTATCCTGCCGAACGGCCCGAACTGGCCGCTTATCTTTTTCGCGGTTGTATCTTTGGGGGCAGTGGTTGTTCCCGTAAACCCCGAAGCGAATGAACGGGAAATGCGGACAATCCTCCGCGATGCCGGGGTTAAGCTTGTGTTTACGGAGGACTCTGTTTTTGCCGCGAAGAACAAGTCATGGGAAGGCCGGCTCGTAATCAGTATCGATTCGGATTTGTTTAAGCAGGCGATTCGGGAAGAACATCATGCGCCCGAGCATCTCGCGAAGGTTTTCGAAGACAGCCCGGCGTGTATTCTGTATACCTCCGGCACGACCGATGAACCGAAAGGGGTAGTGCTGACACATGCGAACCTGATGTCCAATTGCGAGGCGCTGGTTAAGCTGCAGCTTGTCGGCTCCAAAGACAGCGTGCTTGCTATTCTGCCTTTACATCATACCTTTGCGCTTACCGTAACAATGCTCTTTCCGTTTTTTTCCGGAATGAGGATTCTTTATCCGCAGACACTGCGCGGAGATGCCCTTTCTCAGGCAATGCAGGAGACGAATCCAACGCTTTTTGTTGCCGTGCCGAAGATCTTTTACCTTTTTCATCAAAAAATCAAAGATTCTTTACAGCGGCTGCCGCTTTCTTTCCTGCTGGATATGCTTTTGGATCTATTGTATCTATTGCGCGAAAAGACGGGAATAAACGCCGCGCGGTTTTTGCTGCGGTCTTTACATAAAAGGTTCGGCGCGTCAATGCGGCTGTTCGCCAGCGGCGGGGCAAAGCTGAACGAAACGGTGGAGAAAGACCTCTTCCGCTGGGGGTTTACGATTTTGGAAGGCTACGGACTCACAGAGACGTCACCGGTCGTAACATTGAATTCTTACGCGAAACCGAAGATCGGTTCTGCCGGGCTGGCGATTCCCGGGGTAGAGGTTAAAATCAGCAATAAGAACAGCCAGGGAATCGGAGAGGTGATTGTGCGCGGCCCAAATGTCATGCAGGGGTATTACCGCAGGGATGATTTTACCGCAAGCGTAATTAAAGACGGATGGTTCTATACCGGCGACCTCGGATATGTTGACGATGACGGTTATTTATTTATCACCGGGCGGTTGAAAGAAGTGATTGTCTTAAGCACCGGTGTTAATATCTATCCGGAGGAGTTGGAGACAATGTACTTGCAGGATAGCCTGGTTAAAGAGATGTGCATATTCGAAATAGCCTCCCGCATGCACCTGAAAGACGCGTCTGCGTTATGGGCGGCGGTTGTGCCGGACATGGAACGCTTTAATCAATCAGGGAAAGACGATCTCCGGGCCGCGCTTAAGGCATGTTTTGATAATGTCTCCCGCACCCTGCCGGCTTACAAGAGAATCCAGGGATTTTCTATAACCGCAGAATGCCTGCCGCGCACGCTTTTGGGAAAGTTAAAGCGGTTCGCGGTAAAGGAGCTGTATGCGCCGCATCCGGAGGCAAAGAGCGGCGACTTGTCGCGGCAACACGCGTTGTCCCCGGAAGATAAGCGGCTGAGCGGTTCGCCTGCCGCGGAAAAAGTGATTAGTTATTTACAAAAGCATACGCGGGTGAAAAAAGATATTATGCTCAGCGATTTGCTGGAACTGGACCTCGGCGTGGATTCATTGGCCAGGATTGAGCTGGCCTGCGGCCTGGAAAAGACATTCGGCGTGAAAATAAACGATGAGATTATTAACGCGGCATTTACGGTAAAAGATATTGTTAGCGGTATTGACGCGCTGTTAAAGCAAAACAAAGGGCAGCTGCCGGATGCCGGCCGGGGGGACATTTCAAGCACTACGGCCTGGCATGACCTGCTGGATGTTTTGCCGAAAAAGGAAAACCTGGATAAGATTGACCTTGCGCCCGGCCTGGGCGCCGGACTGGCTTGGCAACTGTTTTCCGCGGGCTTATCGCTGGTATTTTCCGGTTTGTTTCGGCTGAAAGTAGAGGGCAGGGAGAATGTCCCCCCCCACGGGCCTTATATTTTATACGCGAACCATACCAGCTATCTGGACGCGTTTCTTATTGCCGCAGGGCTGCCGAATTACAGTAAAAAAGATTTGTTTTTTCTCGGATTCAGGGATTATTTTAATGCCCCGGTAATCCGTAATTGCCTAAAGATCGGACGGATTATTCCGCTTGATTTTTCCGCGCATTTTTTAGAGGCATTGCGCAGCAGCTATTACGTGTTAAAAAATAAAAAAAACATATGTGTGTTTCCGGAAGGCACACGCAGTTTTAGCGGACAGATAGAGGATTTTAAAAAGGGATTTGGGATTCTGGCCAAAGAGTCTAAGTCAATGCTTGTTCCCGTAAGCATTGACGGCGCGTTTGAGGCCTGGCCGCGTAGCGCGCGTTTCCCGAAACCGCATCCGATAACCATGCGTTTCGGCAAGCCGCTGACGCTTGATGCCCTGCGGCAGCAGGGAGGGGATGATTATGAGGCAATATGCACTGCGGCAAGAGATGTTTTGCGGAAAATGAAGGGCGGATAGGATAGGCAGGCTCGGCAGCAATAAAAGATTATGGATGTTCCTTAATACTGCCGTCGGCGGAGACTGGCCGGGCAGCCCTAACGGAGCAACGCGCTTTCCGCAGTATCACGATATCTATTTTAAGGCATTACTCAGAACCCCGAACGCATTGAAGAAATAAATAATATTTTTGTTGAAATTTCTTCTGCTGGATTTAAACAGATAGTCGATAATTTTTGTAAGAATTCTGACCGAGCGTATGATTTTTTATTTGAAGCGTATGTGTGTTATGAATTACAAAAAAATAAAAAAATATTAAATTTTAAATATGAACCCCCTATTTCTGTCGGGAACCCCCCTGATTTTGCGTTTAATCTCAGGGGGTATAATTCCCCGCTGCTTGCAGCGGTTCCGCTTAAAAAATGGTTTTGATACCTCGCAGCTTGCTGCGGGGTAGTTCATTTGAATAAATGAGAAAATTTTCAAAAGCTTTAAGTGTTCATATTGCGCTTAGGACAAAAGAAAAAGGGATACTACGAAATAAAATAGTAGTTTTTGAATGGTGTTTGTGTTTAAATCCCTAATGTCTTCTTGATGTCTTTTAAAAGAAGATAAAGATGAAATCGATCAATGAGAGATTGTTCAAAACCAAATTTTTTGTAAAATGATGCGGACTTATCGTCTTTTGCATGAACTAGAATAGCGCGACCGCCAATAATATCCGCTGCTTTAACAATCCGAATCAGAGCATCTTTTAATAATCCCTTGCCAAGCCCTGTTTTTTGTTCCGTTTTATCCACAGCAAGCCGGGCAAGGATAATAACCGGTATTGGATGGCGCGCAAGCCCTTTTCCGACTCGTATCGGCGCTTCTTCTTTTTTTACAGACCCGGGAGCTATTGCGTAATACCCCACAACACTATTCCCTCTTACAGTGACATATGTACGAGATGAGTTATTTTGAATATTAAGATGGGCAAATTGTCGCAAATATGTATTAAGAGACTCAACCCCACAGTCAAAAGTATCAAGCACATGATACTTTTCCAGTAAAACCGGTGTTTTAAGCGGTGATTTTTTATTCATCAAAAACCTTCGAGCCTGTAAAAAGTTGCTTTAGTTGTGGAATTTCACGCGCAGGGGCGTCGAGTGCGGCACAAAAAGCATTCCATTGTTTCTCAGGTAAAGAAAAGTGGAGTTTATCCGCGACAATCTTTTCCGCCACATTATAAGCGCTGTCAAGTATAAACGCAGAAAGTTTCTTTTTACGAAGTGAGGCAGCGTATGATAAAAATTCTTTTTGGCCACTCTCTACTCGTAGGTCAATTCGGGTATCTTTTTGAATTATTTTTGACATTTATTTCACATCCTTTCTACTATAAAATATACCATAAAGTACACACATTGTCCACACTTTTTAAAAATATTTCATCTTAAGCCAGGATAGATTACCCCGGTGCGCTGCAACACACCTGTCTGCCGCAGGCAGGTAATCGTCCGAGGAATAGAGCGCGGAGCGATTATGTTATTGAATAATTGGAAAACGAACTTTCAGTGGCGGCTTAATGATCTCTCACAGAGGGCATCCGCCACCCGCTAAAAAGCGTAGCGAGGCAACAAAAGCATGGCGAGACCTCGCTGCGGGCAAAGTCCACGGAGAAATATTAATGAATGGAATAAAAAGAGTTATCAATGGAAGAATTTGATTTCTCTGTGTGCCCCGTTAGAGAATTATCTTGTTAAAAATATTATTTCTAGTGGGGGCTGACGGTTATGTTCGCTGGCGGCTTTCTCTAACGGGGTGTGCTTGGTGAACTTTGCCCGCCTCGCCGGATTCCGGCGGGCGAGGTCTCGCCATACTTTTTGGCGGATGAGAGGAATAAATGGTTTTTTAGCAAAAATCTGCGAAAAATGCTTACAGCGGAAATAGCTCTGAAATCTTTTAGGTTGACAAATGAGTGACAATCGTGTACACTTTAAAGTGACAGGAGAGTGATGTAGATGCAATTTATAACGATAAGAGATTTGCGTAGTAAATCGGCTAAGATCCAGCGAGAGCTTCCCCAAGAAAAAGAAATGGTGCTTACTTCCAATGGCAAGCCCATTGCTATCTTGACCGCAACTTCTGCGGATAGAATCGAAGAATCTCTTGCGATGATTCGCCAGGTACGAGCAATGAGGGCAGTAGATTCAATGCAACGGCGCTCTATGGAAGCGGGTACTGGCCGCATGAGCTTGGAAGAGATTAACAAAGAGATTGCTACTGTGCGAAGGGAACGACAAGCAAGATGAGATTGGTTCTGGATACAAACGTTGTCGTATCTGGGCTGCTTTCTCCTTTTGGGCCACCAGGTGAAATTATAAGGATGGTAGCTTCTGGATGCTTAGAGCTTTGTTATGATGCCCGGATTCTTTGTGAATATCAAAATGTTTTGGGCCGAGAAAAATTTCCTTTTGATAAAGCACAGGTAGAAGATTTACTTGAGCAAATAAAAGCCTGTGGAAATGTCACTACAGGCAAACCTCTTGTTAAAAGATTGCTTGATCCAGATGATGAACCTTTCCTGGAAGTGGCGCTTGGAGGTAAAGCCCGGTATTTAGTTACAGGAAATCTGAAGCATTATCCGATCAAAAAACGAGAAGGTATACAGGTAGTATCACCAGCAGAATTCCTGGAGATTTATCGAAAGAACGCTAAATAGGGTCGGAAGACTTAATGAGCAAGTTAAAAGGAATATTTACGTCTGCATCCATATACTATTCGCAGATTGGCCAGGGAAAAGAAAATTCCGGCTTTTCGTGCCGGCGGCCGGTGGCGTTTTCGGAAAGATGACATTGAGCAGTGGTCGAAATCATATCCTTTTGCCAAGGAGAAAGTACGGTCAGAAAAATAAGATGTTAACAGAATATCACGCGAAATATTTTGCTTTTGAAACTGAATTGGACAAGATGGATAAATGGGCTGAAGACAAACGGGAATCATTGCGCGTTGATTTGAAAGACATCGAGGATCGCGTTAAGGAATTGAAGAAGCAGGCGCGGCTTGCCTCAAATTTACCGGAAAAGCTTAAACTGGAGAAGGAACGCCGCCAGCTTGAAACCAAGCGGGATGCCGCGTGGCGGGCGTATGAGCAGGAAGCCAAAGTGATCGAAAGTAAAAAAGACGGTCTTATAGACGAGATTGAAAAAAAATTAAAACCACGGATTACTGAAGAGACTTTGTTTATGATCCGTTGGGAAGTGGGTTAGTACGATTCTGTAAAGAGTTTTATGAAATGCGAAACGAACTTTAGACGGTGGCTTAATAGTCTCTCACAGAGAGCGCAAAGTCCACGGAGAAATAATAATGAATGGAAGGATTTAATTTCTCTGTGTGCCCCGTTAGAGAATTATCTTGTTAAAAATATTATTTCTAGTGGGGGCTGACGGTTATGTTCGCTGGCGGCTTTCTCTAACGGGGTGTGCTTGGTGAACTTTGTGAGAGGAATAAAATGATTTCCATAGAAACACAGAAGCCGGGAAACACAGAATAATGAGATTAGAATTAAAAGAATTAACTGGCAAGATTATTGAATTTTACTAAAGGGTTGTTAAAAATAAAAAGAGTAGTGAATCGGCTTTTTTCATATTTTCGTGCTTCTAATTTAAAAAAGATTTGTGATGAAATCTTCGGAGAAGAAAATTTTGTAGCTCAGCTTGTTTGGAAGAAAAAATATACAGGAGGTAAGCACACTAAATACTATGTTGATTTCCATGAGTATGTCTTGGCTTATACTCGAAGTAAAGAAACTATTAAAGAAATATTAATAGATCGTCCGGAAGAAGAAAAAGACAATTTCACGGAAAGTGACGAATATCTAGTGGAAAGAGGTAAATATTATTTGAGACCGTTAAAGTCAAATCTCGAAGAACGAAAAACATTAGTTTATCCGATAGAATGCCCAGATGGTAAGAAAATCACAACCCAATGGTTAGTGAGTAAAGAAACTTTTGAAAAGATGTTGCAGGAAAAGAGGGTTGAATTTCGCCAAAAACGAGATGGTGAATATCAGATCTATAAGAAATATTACGGAAAAGATGGAGATGGAAAGGTAAAGCCCCCATCGCTTATTGAGGATTTTCCTAACACTGAGGGGAAATTTGAATTAAAGGAATTATTTAATATCGAGGAGGGGCGCGATAATGTTTTTTATACCGTTAAACCTAAAAATTTAATTAAACATTTGCTTGAACCTTTTTTACTTTCGACAATCGATTTTTAATTATAGAGTTGTATTGTAAATTGATTGCTGAACTCGATATTAGGATTGTCAACGTATTGATTAATAAAACGAAAGTGACTATTCCCGCGTATCCAGTATTAGATCGTGCCTTGACTTATTCTGTTCAGCGTATAGAAAATGACTTAAAGAAAGTAGATCCGGCGAAGCGTTTTATGATTATTACCGATCCCGGCCGAGAAGGGAAGATGCGTAAAACTACTCGAAAAATCCAAAAAATTAACTTTATCCCATCAAAGTTTAACCCGGAAGGTTACAGACAAGAAATAAAATCCTTAATTGAGGATCCTTTGCCGAAGGAATCTAAAGAATCGTATTTTATTCAATTATCTGATTTGGTGTCATATCTTGTTTATCTTTATGGAATTCAGGAGTTATTAAAACAAGCTTTTCCGTCTCGTTTGCCGGTACTTGTTGATATTGTTAAGGTAAAAAGTTGGCTGGATATTATGAAGGATTCATTGAATCTTGAAGCGAGTGGAACTAATGTATATGGAATTGTTATATCCCCTAAATAAAAACACCACCTACGGCGCATTCGCACTTTCAGTGGTTCACTTTAAATATACATTAGGGAAAGATAGAAGTCAAGGATTTTTTATAAAAAAACAGACAATTCCGAATAATCAGAATTGCCTGTCGACCGGGAATCCCCAGTCCTTTTTAACTATCTCAAATCTATTTAAAATATAGTATAGTATAGATGTCAAGAGAGAGGGTGTGTGAATTTGTTTGTGATTTGGAATTTGTCACTTTTAACTTGATGGTATAGGAATTTCCTTTTTGGACGCAGATGAGCGCAGATTATCAAGATTTTAAGAATAAAGAGCTAACTGAGAAAATCATTAAATTTTCCATATAGTTTATAACAAATGATAACTCAAGGAAATAAATTAGTCAGTGTGTGT
>JAHIOQ010000161.1 GCA_018895275.1 Candidatus Omnitrophota bacterium | reverse complement strand
ATATTTCTGGATTCTTTTTATCCTTCCTCCGGTCATCGTATTAATACCTGTATCAACCAAGGTAACTTTCCATGGCTCAGAAGTACTACTATGTATATCCATTTTATTATCCACCATATCGATTGTCACATCACTCATATGTAGCAAATAATGTGAAAAATATTCTTTGATCAGATAACCTCTATACCCTAAGCAAATAACAAAATCATTAAACCCATAGTGAGAAAAAATTTTCATAATATGCCAAAGTATCGGCTTGCCTCCAATTTCAATCATCGGTTTTGGAATTGTATTTGTCTCCTCACTTAGACGAGTCCCCATGCCCCCGCATAAAATTACTACTTTCATAAACGCTCCTTTTAATCCTTACTTTGTGCTTTTATACCACTCAATAGGTTTTTAAATCATTTGCACAAACATAACGCGCATGGCGTAAAGTGCATAGGGCAGATGATAATGTTCATAGCTTTCCTTTATACCATTTAATAGTCTTTTTTAACCCCTCTTCAAATTTCGTGTTAGCTCTAAACCTAAATCCCTTTAAAGCTTTCTTTGTATCTAAACACCTGCGGGCTGTCCATCAGGCTTAGTTTTATCCCAATATCGCTCATTATTTGTCGTATTCCGTCATTCGTATACCGTATTTTGTTATGCGTTAACTTCCCAATGCCCACCCTTGTCAGGGCCGATACGTTTTAAAAGTCCGGTTTTCTTCATTTGGGATAAATTCTTTTTGATCGCTCGATCAGTAAGCTGTAATGATGCCGCCAATTCATCGATCGTGACCCCCGAATTCTGCCGGATAAGAACAAGAATTTTCTGGGAACTTTTCTGGGAACTTTTCTGCACAACAATTTGGCCGGGCCGCCTGAATATCGCCGTCACAAAAGAAGTAAACTCAAACTCAACCGGCGAAAGCCCTGCCTGTTTCATAAGATCACGTATCTTGCGAATACCCGTTCCCATTTTCTCAATATATTCCACCCGGTTAAGAAGGTCGGCTAGAATAGGATTACGCAAAACGCTTTTTTTACCGAAATTAGCAATATCCTGGATCTGAGACTTAAGCGTATTAGTAATGCGAACGCCTTTAACGGTCTTGTCATCGGCAATACCCACAAAGATCTTTCCGCCGGACGCATTGGCAAACGCGACCATTTCACGGTCAAGGCCAGACAAGGCTTCCTTGAACTCAATCCGGTACCCTTCGCCTTCCTGCAATATAAACCTCAAATCAGTTTTATTCATAACTTCCTTATTGTCCGGCAATCCCCGCCTTTTTTTGGTGGCCATATTCAGGCACTATCCGGCCGCTATTCGGTCACCAAAATATAATGTGTATTTTTGCTCCCGTCAGCGCGCCCGAACATCAAAGGTGACAGGCATCTTTTTGCATATCTTACACTTTACCTTTGTACCACTCAATGGTTTTCTTTAACCCCTTTTGATAAAAGCAGAGAGCAGAGTGCAAAGAGTAAGACTCATAATCTATAGTTTTCATTATACCATTTTATTGTTTTTCTGAGGCCTTCCTCAAATGGTGTTTTTGCCTTAAAACCAAATTCTTTGGTAGCCTTTCTTGTGTCCAAACACCTGCAATGCTGGCCGTCAGGCTTAGTTTTATCCCAGATAATTTTTCCTTTAAAACCTGTAAGTTTAGCAATAAGGTTCGCTAAATCTTTTATAGATATTTCAAATCCGGCTCCGATATTTACCGGCTCTGATTTGTTATATTTCTCTGCGGCTAAAATAATGGCTTCCGCGGCGTCTTCGACATACAGGAATTCGCGAGTCGGTTTACCCGTACCCCAAACGGTGATAGAAGGAGATGGCATAGAGCAGAGAGCAGAGGGCAGAGAGCATGGATGAGAAGGCATAGAGCATGGGGCATGGGGCAAAGCCGATGGGGCATTACGCTCTGCGCTCTGCGCTTTGCGCTCTGCGTCTACACATTTCTTTATCAAAGCAGGGATTACATGTGATGATTCGGGATCAAAGTTATCGCCTGGTCCGTAAAGATTAACCGGCAATAAGAATATGCTGTTAAATCCATATTGCTGGCGATACGCTTGAGATTGAACTAAGAGCATTTTTTTTGCCAAACCATACGGTGCATTGGTTTCTTCAGGATACCCATTCCATAAATTTTCTTCTTTAAAGGGAACTGGGGTGAATTTTGGATAAGCGCAGATAGTTCCTAAAGCTACGAACTTCTCAATTCCAAATTGCCTGCCGGCTTCCATCATCTGAACACCCATCATCAGGTTATCATAAAAAAACTTACCCGGATTATCAAGATTAGCACCGATCCCTCCTACTTTAGCAGCAAGATGGATAACAATATCCGGCTTGGCATCAGAGTAAAGCCGCTTAACCGCATCCATATTGACTAAATCATAATCTTCAATAAGCGGAATAAAAATATTTTTGCATCCGCGTTCCTTTAATTTGGCAACAAGATGCTTGCCTAAAAATCCCGCGCCGCCGGTTACTGTAACTCGTTTATTTTTCCAGAAGTCCATCAATTTTTCTTCCTTATTCAATTTGTTAAATAAGTTAAATTAAACAAAATAAGTTAAATTAAAAAGAATCAGTTAAATATGTTTAGTAATTAAAAAATTAAGTTAAGTAAAATT
>JAHIOQ010000160.1 GCA_018895275.1 Candidatus Omnitrophota bacterium | reverse complement strand
ATACACAATTGCATTGCTTTGACTATCTTGAGCAAAAACAGTGTGTGCTCCTCTTAAACTCTTATTTTTAGCTCCCGACCATACCTTTTCCATAGTTTCTTCCTCGCCGTAATGTGGAATAGCGTGAAAATCAAGATTTATTGTAGGGAATCATGAAAAAGATACCAAAAATAATAATGGTGGTACCGTAGGGAAAATTTTTAAAAATCAGAATAAAAGACCTGTCAAAAGTAATTTTCAAAAAAACCAGCCTAAAATAATCTCTCCGTAGTTTTTTTTATCCAAAGATGGCACACTTGTCTTGAGGTGAAATATGAGACAAGCCCATACTCCAGCACACAAAAGACGAAAACATTGTAAATATTGCGGTGCATTATTTGAACCTGACCCGAGAACTAAAGGTAAGCAGCGGTATTGTTCTAAATCCGCCTGTCAAGCTCAACGCCAAAGGCAGAATGAATTGGATTGGCGGATAAGGAATCCCGAGTGCCTGCAAGAGCAATACGAGCGGTCTCGTCTTTGGCACAAAGCCCGCTCTGATTATAGCCGGCAAAGGCGAACCGCGAATCCTGAATTTGCGCAGGAAAATCGTGATCAAACAAGGGACAGGATGCAAAAAATAAGGGGTAATCGAATGTTTGACAAAAGCAAGTCGATATTGACACAACTTGTTGGTGGAAAACCAGATAAGTGTTACTTAACACAGGGATCTAAGTGGTTGATGGTGCGTTTGACAAAAGCAAGTCTATTGTCAAAGCCGGGTTCTGTATGGGATACTCGCAAACAGCTTGAACGTACGGCTAATTGCCTGCCCAGAGGCAGACTGTATGAACTCTCGGGCATATTTTGATATAACCCGACAAACCAGGACAGGAGTGGCTTATGGATGAAGAAAATCTTATTCAAAGAGTCCTGCATCTTAAGCAGGTAGAACAATTATCTCAACGTCAGATAGCTAACATATTGGGAATCGGGCGCAAACGTGTCCGGCAGATAATAAAGGGGACAGATGCCGCCAAACCAATTCCGAAAAAGTCCGTTCTTGATGATTATATTCATCTGATTGTACATTGGTATAAACAATATCCTAATTTAAAAGCGTTACAGGTTTATGAACGATTAAAGTCTTATGGATACCAAGGAAGCTATCCGTCAGTAGTGCTCTTTTCTCGGGAATACCGTAAACCTAAAGAAAACGCATATCATCCTCTTGTCTTTTTGCCGGGAGAAGAAGCCCAAGTTGACTGGTTTTTCTTTAATCATGAATGCTTCGGCCAGGTTGCGGGTTTTGTATATGTACTTAGTTTTTCCCGTTATGCCTGGGGAATGTTTTATCCGAAAACATCCTTTGAATTTTTCCTGGCCGGGCATCTGGAATGTTTTAAGCATATTGGCGGATTAGCCCATTGTCACCGGTATGACAATTTAAAGAGCGTTGTTCTTAACCGCGTGCCTGTAATCAAATATAATCCGCAGTTTTTGGATTTTTCACGGTTTTATGGCTTCTCAATATACTTGTGTAATCCTTATAAAGGCAACGAAAAAGGGCGCGTAGAACGGCTTATTCGGGATATCCGCGTATTTCTTTATGCAGAAACCTTCGTTGACCTTAATGACCTCAACCGAAAATTCCACCTCTGGCTTGAGAAGCGCAATAACACTTTACATCGCTCTACAGATAAAATCCCTAAAGATCTTCTTGTTCAAGAACGCCTGATTCGCCTGCCGCAGCAGGCATATCTGCCGCGGCGTATTATTCCGGCGGTTGCCTCCCAAACGGCGTTAGTTGAATTTGAAACGAATAAATATTCTGTGCCATCCACCTGCGCCGGTAAAGCTGTTGATATTGCGGCTTATCCTGAAGATATACATATTTCCTTATCCGGGGGAAAAGTCGCTATTCACAAGCGCTGCTTCGCTAAAAAACAGATGATCCAAAATCCCCTGCACGCGGAAAGACTTCTTAATCATACCCCCAATTTTAAAATGAAGCGTATCCTGCAATTGATAACCGGCATGGATAAAGCTTTTTTAGAATTTATCACTAAGCAGGATACTGAAGATGAACGTATGCGTGTGGCGTATGAATTTTTCACGTTGTTAAAAACCCATTCCCGGGCAATGGTCATCTCAGCCGTAAAAGAACTTAACTCTATGCCTTGTTTTAAAATCAAAGCACTCAGAAGCCTTTTGCATTTACCTGAACCTGCGGAGTCAGCGCTTCTCTGGCCGCAAAATCAAAAACTATTAAATCTTACCTACGAAGAAAGGAGTTTAAATGACTATGACCCCAATACAACAGATTTGGGAACAGCTTAAATTCGTCTCTGACTGTTCCTCTCTGACAGATGACCAAATCAAAACCATTCTTCCGATTCTTAAGGAAGAGGCTTTGGCAAAAGAGATTAAGCGCATGCGCTATTTATTGCAGCGTTCCGGTATCAAACGAATCAAACGACTGGAGGATTTTGACTGGAAATTTAATCCCCGGCTGCTCCGCAGTGAAATTATGGGCTTTAGCGAATCTTCCTGGAATACGGAAATCAAAAATCTGGTACTGATCGGCCCCAGCGGTGTCGGAAAATCTCACCTTGCCTCGGCTATCTGTTACAAGGCCATTCAAAAAGGCATACCCACAGCCTTTATTAGCTGCTTTGACCTGGTGAATAAACTTAAAACTTCAACCAACAAACACACCATGTTATTGTATTATTCCACTGTCAAGCTCTTATGCTTAGATGAGCTCGGCTATGTCTTTCCAACCCAGGAACAGGCTAATGACATTTTTCAGATTATCTCAAAACGCTCTGAGTTGGTGTCAACTATTGTCACTACCAATCTGATCCCATCCCACTGGGGAAAGATATTCGAGGCTTCTACTGCTACCGCTATTTTAGATAGGCTGAATTTAAATGGGAGTTTTATTACCTGCGAAGGGAGGTCTTATCGAAGTAAAAAATAACCGGGTGCTTTTTATATAGCGGGAATCACCACCGCATCTATAGAATCAGGATGCTTATGATTAGCTGCTAGAGAATTTTTTTCTACAACTCGGCTGATTGCCCGCTATCCTTTATTTCCCGAGGGCCCAGCTTTATTATTTTTGGCTCCATTTTAATTATCGCCAACACTTCTTTATAAAATATCTTTAAGCCATCGATTCCTCGACCCATTACATGATGATAGCAGCCTGGATAATCTAATCGCGCTTGTCTTGGCATACTCTATTTCTATCATGCATTCTTTCCTTTGTTAACTTTTCAATTAATCAAACAACGTCCCCTTCTGTTTCCCCTTCTGTTTTCATCGCGGTAGTAAATCGTAGCGTTACTCGCGTCTTTTTTGTCTTCATGCAAAAGCTGTCCGGCATCGTCGTAAACATAGTTATAGGAGTCAAGAGGGGTCAGACCTCGAATTGCGAAAGTAGCTCTTTGACCTCTCTGTTTACT
>JAHIOQ010000159.1 GCA_018895275.1 Candidatus Omnitrophota bacterium | reverse complement strand
ATCAACATCCAGGACCTGCATTGTAATTACCCTGCGCAGAAAAACATCGCGAAGATACTGGATCACCTGTGCACGACGTACGGGATAAGGCTGATCAGCGTGGAAGGCGGCAGCGGGAAGATCGACACGACGTTTTACAAGGACCTGCCGGATGAAAAGATCAAGGAGCAGGTGGCGGATTATTTTTTAAGGGAGGCGCGGATAAACGGCACGGAATATTTCGCGATAACGACAAAGCGCGATATCGCGTTGTACGGGGCCGAAGACGCGGTATATTATGATAAGAACCTGGAGGCGTTTTTAAAGGCATTGCCGGAGCGGGAGCGGATATTGGAAGCGATCGCGATGCTGGAGAATAACCTGAATATTATTAAGAGTAAGATATACAACAAGAAATTAAACGAACTGGACGACAATATCGTGGCCTATGATAACGGAGAGCTGCCGTTTGAGAGCTACATTTTGTATCTCGCGGAACAGTATCCTGCGGCGAAGCTGAAGCAGGAATTCGCAGAGGTGAACCAGCTGTTAGAGGCGATAAGGCTAAAGGATAAGCTGAGCATCGAGAAGGCGGAGGCGGAGCGTAAAGAGCTGATCGATTACCTGTCGAAGGGCCTGGCGCGGAAGGACCTGGAAGAGTTTTTAAAGGCAACCGTGGAATTCAAGGCGAAGACAATGGATGCGGTGACATACCATAACACGCTGAAGAAGCTCTATGACGGGATGGAAAAGAAGGCAAAGGCCCTGGACCGGGCATGGCCGCAGCTGAGCAAATACATCGAATACCTGAATAAGCATGAGACCCTGGACAAGTTTGGATTATTCAGCGAACTGGATAGTTTGCTGGAGCGGATAAAGAACGGTTTATATACGACTTATACGCAAAAGATGCTGGATCATAATTTAAAGGTCATCCGGCTGGCGCGGAATTTATATTCGACGAAGCTTTTGAACCGGGATTTAACGCAGGTAAAGAAATACGAGGGTGATTTTAAGGCGCAGAAGTTCCGCGCGTATGTCGAGCGCGAGGCAAAGCGTTTAAAACTGGAGTTGGCGCTGCCGCGGCAGGAGGACATGGAGGCAATGGAGAAGACACTGCCGGACCTGAAGAATTTTTATTATTACGCGTCGCAGCGGGACAATATCCTGGCGGCGAACACGCTGAGCGGTATGACTCAGGAGAAGGAGAGCGTGGGGGCGCTGGTGACCGGAGGATTTCATACGGACGGGATAGCGCAATACCTGAAGGAAAAGCGCGTGTCGTACGTAGTGATCTGCCCGGTAATCGACAAGCTGGAAGATAATGATGAGCGTTACATCAATGCCTTACAGGGAAAAAAAACGCCGTTTGAGGAACAGTTAGAAAGAGAAGAAAAATTAGCAAAGCAGCAATAAGAAATAAAGGGAGGGAAAAATGAGGGAAAAATTTTATCGGCAAAAAAATGAAATCCGGCTAAAACTTATTGCTCTTATCATTATCCAATCCTTTATTTTGTTTGATGTATGCTGGGCCGGCAATGGTGTTTTGGCACAGAAAGAAGAGTCGCTAAGCAAATCTACTCTCTCACCACATGTAAGTATAAGCGAACCTGATTTTCAAAGGGCATTGCTTGCGCAAGCGCGTGAGGGAAGTAGTTGGCCTGAATCATTACCAAGGACTTCTGGAAAGGCACAGCCCAAAGTGCGTTTTGAATTTTCAGCTCCTGCCGCACAAAGCGTTTTTCTGATTGGTGATTTTAGTAATTGGCAAGTATCTCCCCGGTTTGCCATGAGGCAAGGCAAGGATAGGGATGGTGTTTGGAGCATATCCGTTCCCGGTATTGAAGCGGGAATGAAATATAAGTTTGTTGTTGACGGCGACTGGCAGTTGGATCCGCGTAAACCGTCATATCCTGATAGTCCATCTGAGTCCGCAAATTATAACCATGTGGTTACCGGGGAAGACATTGGAGAAGCTAAATTCGCAAGTTTTAAAGCGGAAAGCAGGATTTTAATAACCTTAATGAAAGCAGCGGGTTACAGAGGTGATGATGCCGCTTTTGATAGAGCGTTTAATAAAGCGAAAGTAAAAGAGGTGGTTGGAGAGGAACAAGATAAGCCGTATTTATTTGTAGTTGCTTCAGATTATGAACAGGAGAAGTTGGATATAGGCAATATGTCAAGTCAAGAGATAATAGAAAGGATGAATGCCTACCTGGAAAAATATTTTGGTTCCAGGGAGGAGATTACCGATGAAGATATAGAAAAGTTTAAAAGGAAAGAGGCTTTTTCGTGGAAAACTGAGGAGGAAGAGGCAAGAATAGAAAAAATTGCTGGTGCGGCTTTGGCGATAGGCTTATCGGGAACAGAATATCAGATAACGAATATCAAACGCTTTTCTTCCACTTCGCCTTTAGCTTATATGGAGTATCTTGAAACGCTGGTAGAAAGATATAACGGTAATTTGGTTGTTTTCTTAAGCGTCGAGTCCCCTGATTCTTTAAAGGGAGATATGGCCGGGATGTCTACAGCTTATACAGCAGTCGAGGCAAAGCTTGGCCGGGAATTTTTAAAAGAGAAAAAGAAAAAAATTATAACCGATGGAGGAGAAAAGTCTCGAGGCGGGAACTGGCCAGGGCCATTTTTTTATAATGGCCTAATGGCAGCTCCTAATGGTCCTACGTATTATGAGCTGGCAATGGCTACCTTAAGGAAGGTAATGGTGTCTCATCAAGGGCATGGGGAGGGAAGAGTATCTTGGACCGCTTCAGACGGTGATTATGAAATAAGAGGCCTCAACTATGCCAATCTTCCTGTAGGTTTCCTGGGTAAAGATGATAAGTCATGGGATATGATGATACATGGCCAGGAAGAAGCTTTATTTGAGCAGGATATGCTTGATCAATTTAAAACGCTTTTGCAGAAGGTATTCAAAGCAAGGGATGCGGAGGTAGGTGCATTAGAAAGCGATATCCAGGAAGAACAAGACCTGCAAAAAAGAGTTAAACAGGTATTAGAAAAAGGATTGGATAAAGATGTAGCCTCTACTATGGAAGTGCTTAAAATGGTACGCCGCAGAGCGAAAGAAAAAGAGCAAATAATAGAGAAAACAATAAACGAAAAAATGCTAAAAAAAATAACAGACTCTACGGTAGGGAAGATTGTCCCGGTAATATGGGAAATACTACAAGGAAAAGGACTCGAAGCAAAAACAGTAATTCAGATGCTTAAAGAAGCTATTTCTCTCGAACTTTCCAATGAGGGTTTTCTCAAGGAACTGTGGGGCTTAACTTCCGAGATAGAAAAATTAAAACAAGATATCGTGAAAGCAAAAGAGAGGCAAGAAGTAGTTGACGAGGTAATAAAAAACGGATTGGCAAAAAAGGAAGATTCTGTTGGTAAAATCCTTCAAGCTGAGCTTAAGGAATCGCAGAAAAAAGAAGAAAAATTAGGAAAGGAAATAGATGAAATAATCAGGCAGGAGGCGGAAAAACACGACTTATTGAAACTTATGATATCCAAAATAGATGAGAAAAAACTTACATCTTTAGGGGAAATCTTTGCTGATCCTGTATCGGCAAGATTAATTTTTATGCAGGAAAAACCATTAGCGCGGGAGATTCTGGGACTGCTTTCCGCTTATAATAATAATAAAATAATTCCCAATGCGTTTCTTGTTGTATTTACCGAGGAAGCCTTCTTGAACCAGATAGACTGCTTGAATACTGTCGTGGGCGGAAAAAGGCTTGGCGCTTATCCGGGAAGTTATTTTCAGTTTGTTCTGCAATCCCAATTTATTCCCGAAGTTTTAAATGTATTCCCTGAAGAAGTAAGAGGAAAACTGCAAAAGCTGTTTCCGAAAGAGAGAGTTATTGTTGTGGGTTTGGGAGAAGGCGGAAAGTTTACGGATAGGGGTAAAACCGACACTCTGAGCGGCGCCTATTCACAGCACCTTGAAAAATTACGTCAGGAACGAGGAAGTCAGAAATTTTTTCTAGGTACAAATAAGATTGATGGAAAAATAAATTTGTTAGTGCCAGGCGGCGCAACAGCTGTTTTTGAAGATTTCAAAATGAGCACGGAAAAAGGAGTGACGGCGATGTGTCGGGATGGCTTTTATGCCCAGAATTCAACGGTACATTTATTTGGCGATACTGATTTTGGGAAGAAGACAAAAATTATTTCAAGTAAGATTAACATGCCATTGCGGATACACGACAGGGGTAATGATGTTGTTTTAGTAGCGGTAATATGTAAAAAAGGCCAGAAAATATTAGATCTAAATTCCGAAGGAAAGTGGGAAGAGATTAAGGAATTGGATATCTATCCCGGTGAGACAGTTGTATCTATAACGATGCGAGATGGAACAACTTATATAAACAGAACCCTCACGCGTGCTCCTTATAAAGGTATATCCGTTTATGATTATGTTGTGAGAGAATTCGACAGTTTTGAAAAAGCGAAGAAGGCCCATCCCCGGATTTTTGGGGGCATGACGGAAGAGGACGCACGTAATATCGAGTTTATAACCCTGAAAAACTGGCGGAATGAAAAGGGAGAATCTACAGATATAAAAGGGGCGAAGCCAGATATAGATGTACGGAGAATGTATCGAGAATTGGGATTGATTTCATCAAAAAATAATCGAAATTCTAGTAATCTTAAGGGAGGAAGTACTGCTCCTGCCTCTGTAGCGTTAAGAAGTTTGCGCCAGGGGGGGGTAATGATGGAAGAGTTAATCGGTCAGGCGATATAACCAGCTTATAGTGTGGTGCATGGTTTGCACGGCGAAGGGGGTTTTAAGCGATAATAGGACGAGTTGAAGGGGTGATAGCGGACTTCGGATTCAGCCCGCATATTGTAAGTGCGTTAAAAGGTGAGAGCTGGGAATCTTGCCGGGGATGATAAAGTAAGGTATAATCAACTTAGAATTGCATGTACCTTTAAAAACAAAATAGCGGGGGGTCGGGTACCTGATGGTGACGGCTAGGAAAGAGAAACGCAAGGCTTTAAGATTGAATACGCCGGATTCCGTGGCGAATTGCCGGCTGCTGTCGGTAGAGTCCGGAGGTAAATTTCAGTTTACGGTTTGGCCGGTTAAAAATATCAGCGCGGATGGAGTGGCAATAGTAAGTGAGGACAAGATATCGGCCGGCGCGCTCGCGTTTTTAAACATCGACCTTGATGTGATCATGAAAACCGTGGGGGTAATCGCCAAGGTGGTTTGGTGTAAAAAAAGGCGCAATGAGGAACGTTATGAGGCCGGCCTGAATTTTTCATGGTGGCCGAAGTCGGGAGATAAAAATTTAATATCGGATTATATCTCTAACCGCCGTGAATACGGTACTGATGATAGGAAAAAAAGCGAACTAGATGAGGGTAACGATTCAACATAAGGGAATGTAAACGATAATGAAAACCAGGGTGTATTTTAAGATTATTTCTTTTATTTTGCTTCAGGCATTTCTATTGTTTGACGTGTGCCGGGCTGCCCCCGGGGCGTCTTTGGCGCTAAAAAGCACACTGGCGCCGGCGGTGGTGATAAATAAAAGTGATTTACAAACAGCTGTTGGAGAAGGCGTGCAACAAAAAGTGGATGATGATGAGATTTTCTATGGGGATGAGGAGAGACTTGAAGGAGGAGATAGTAGTGCGGCAATTTCGTTAATACCAATTCCGCAAGAGCCGACTGGAAGTGTTAATCCAACGGGTGCAGGCAATGGAACAACTATTGATTCTTTTCTTTCTCCGCCACCGCCGCATAAATCAATATGGCAAAATTTCTTTGATTCCATAAGAGGCTTAGTGACAGACGGTGGTAATGATGATGAACAAAAAGGCGGTCAGGAGGGGCATGTTGAAGACTATTTTGCTACCCTTAGGTGTTTAAATGTAACGGCATATAAACAGCCAACCGGAAAAGAAATGACGATTATTAAGGAAACGCTGGTAAGTACGAGACTTTCGCTAATATTGCAAAATTTAGGGCTGGTTTTTATTGCCCGGAAGGATGCGAAATTAAAAGATGACGGCAAGCCTGATAAGGAAGTGTTGTTGGACTTTGCTAAATCTCCGGGTGGAAGGGACGTTATCGTCTTCTTTAACGCTTTTTTTGATGAACCTCTTACCACACGTGAAGAAAGACTGGAACAACTGGTGGATAATTATAGAAAACAGCCGGTTGGAAGTGAGGAAAAGGTTATATTCCTTGATGAGCAAGGGAACGAAGCTACGGCTGCTAAGCTTGAATTCCTAAATAGAACCGGGCTTAACGAGGATGAGTTTGGATTGTTAGAAAAAATACGAAGAATTGTGTTCGATAATGGTAATACGGAGGCCAGTCGTTTTTTTACTCGAGTCGAATGGACGATTGCTGGTGTTACAAAAGGAGGAAAACTGGCTCGCGGGATTGCCCGCGTTTCTGGTTTGAGCGCCCCCCAAATGGCGGTAGAAATTGCCGTTGCGGCGTTGGTTTTGGGACGTTCACATGATATGATTTTAACATTAATGGGGCAGGTACTTGGTTTTAAACAGGCGATACCCGGTTCCATAAAAGACATGCTGCTTAAAACTATTAGACATTTTGCAGATACTCAAGTGGTTAAAAAACAAGACATATATTTGCAGGCTACGAAAATTACCGCTCAACTAAGGCAGCAAGGTTATAGAGCGGTTGATGTTTTACCGCAAGAAAGAAGAATATTGTGGCTTAGGGCGCATTACGCGCGGGCCTTAAATTTCTTATACAAGCGCGACGCTAACATGGTTACAGAACATTTCAATGATTTTCTGCTACCGCATGAATTAGGCCATGTTCAACTTTGGATGATTCTGAGTTATTATTTAAAATTTGCTGCACAGGTTGGCGTAGATGTTTTTTTAGATATGTTCATGATTCTAACTAAAGGAGATTTTTCAAAGGTATTTGTTGACTGGGGTTTTAATTCTTTAGCAGATCGCGAAGAATTCCGTTATGCATGTGATTTAATCAAGACGGCTTTATGGTTATACGGATTCGCTCCGAATGAAGATGGTTTATATATTGGCCCGGGACAAATCGAATGGAATGAAACAGTTGCAAACATTTACGCGTTTAAGTTTATAGTTAATCGGGAGAAAAAAAGGCAGGAAAAAGAAGGCTTAATTGCAAATGAAAATGCTGCGGAGAGAGCAGCCGTTGAAGTTATGGCAAAAGGGTTTAATATGGCTTTACTATTAGAGCCTTCACAAGTTGATTTATTCAAGACCATAGATTCGAGCATTCGGTATTTCCATTCATATATGTCTTCGTGGCAAAGGGAATTATTTAAAAAAAGAGTGATTGAATTGTACGATGGAAGTAAAGGGTTACAGAGTGACCTACAGAAGTTTTTGATACAACGACAAAAAACAGAACAACCGCGCATTATGGAAAAAAGTCTATCACCAGGGTTCATCGTTCCGACGGCGGCTTCGTTACGAAGTGAGGAAGGTGCCGGAAAAGCGGGGAGAGATCATCCGAAAATAATTCAAAGTTTGGTGAGTGGGATAACAATGCCCGCGACACCATCAGACAAAGAGAGACTGGTATCTTACGGAAAAACTGTTGGGAAAACCAACGTTGATCTATATTTAAAATCGTTTTTAGCTCTATCTCCGTTGAGAAAAGATATCGGAGAGAATAAATTGGCGGAATTGATTAATTCTGCAATATAGATTTTCTTGAAAATTCCCCTAAAATACGATTTAAAAACGCGAAAAAGAACATAACGATACTACTCGGTTTTTACCCGCGAATTATCCCGGATTTTGCGTAGGAAAATGCGCTGGAATTGTAATTGGCAGCTGTTTGTTGGGAGCGAGCAGTATGAAAACATTTATGGAAAAACGCCGCTTTATAAGGCTTAAAATAAAAGATATCAACGCGGATTATAATCTGGTGGACTTTAATTTTTGGCCGCAGTTCCGCGCGCGCGGGAAAAATCTGCTGTGCGATATCAGTTTAGGGGGAATTTCTTTTCAAACCAAATATACCCTGCCTTTGTATTCATTGTTGCGTCTAAATCTTATGATTGCTGATGCCGTCGCCTGTAATGATGTGTACGGCCGTATTGTCCGGATAACGTCTCTGGGAAACAATGACTATGAAATCGGCGTGAATTTTTCCTGGTGGACCAGCGAGGCGGACAGGGCCGGGCTGGTCAGGTTTTTGAATGAGAAAATGAGCGCGGAGCGGCGTAATTAGCCGTATCTTTCGCTTAAAGTAAATATCCGCGGATATTGTTTCTTGGGTGACTGATATGATGCGGCACGGAAAATATATTTTTGGAAAATGGATTTATCATCCGGTAGTTTTTCTGCTTATACAATTGCTTTTGATGCCTTCTGTTTCTTTTGCCGGGATTGCTGCCGAGCCCGGACATTCATGCTTAAGCCCGCAGATTAAGATTGCGAATCATAATTTTTTAGGGATATTTGGGCAAGGCTGTACTGATTCGGTATTGCCGGATAAGGGTACTTTACCTTTTTCAGATGTTAAATATAATTCTGCTACTCAGGCGGTTCAATCCCCGAAGAGGCAAAAAGATGCCGGCCGGTTTAAATCGGCGAAATCTGTGTTTGACAGCTTAACACCGCTTAGCTGGCAGGGGATGATCATGGATAAATTACACGCTGAAATTTCAAGTAAAATTTCTTTTGAGCAGGTAGAGGATATTAAGATTACATTTAAAAACTCATCCAGAGATTTGCTGAATGAATTTTTACGGCTTGAACGCAGTAAAGATAATTATAGCGTTTCAGTTGAAGTTCAGCAGTTATTGCAGGAATTTAAAACTAATGCTCTGCCGGCCGGGAAACCGCGCACTGAAGATAAAAAGAAAATTATGCGCTGGATTGTAAAAACACTAATGGCGCATACGGGTAACCCAAGGAAATATTACCGGGATATGAAAGAAAAGAATCTGTGGGCGCTGTATTATCGTACGTTTTTTGACCTGCAGTTTAGAAAAGAGCTTATGGATATGGAGGAAGGCCAGGGGGCTGAATTTGATATTAGAATAGTTCGCCGCAATGAAAAAGATGTTAATGCGGTAATTCGTGTAAAAAAAGAGCGAGGAAAGCCGGTTGCGGAATTTTCAGAACTGCCTGTTTTAACGAGAGATAAAACAACTGATAATTCTGTTGATGCAACTAAACTGCCCCGGGAGGTCCGCCAACAGGTTAAAATATTAGCCAGTTATTTAAAAGAGATAGAAACTTTATCGCATGATATTATTCTGCTTAGAGAGGCAGAAGAATTATTATGCGCCGGTAAGCCTGCCGATAGTTTGGATCTGATAAAAAGTAAAATACAAGCTGTTTACACATCTTTATCCGGTAAAACCAATGTAAAGAAAAAGAAGGCGCGTGAACTTCTTGGAAAGGTTTGCGTTAGTACGGTTAGTAAAAAGAATAAAGAAAAAAATAAAACAGGTATGGGATATTTAGATCCCGGAAATTACGAAAAATCAAAGCCGCCGGTAAATAAAGCGCTGGCTCTGCTTAAAGATAGGTTGGAAGAAATTCTGCGCTATGCGTATTTTGCCAATCAGAAACTTATAGCTTATGCTCAAGGCAGGAATAATCAGGTATTAGCCGCGGACTGCATGGTTAATATGGCGGTGTTAATGGATGGGGATATTGTTTCCGGCAGTCCGCAGGGCGCGTTGGCGGTATTTAAGGAGTTAAAGGATTTATTAGATGCGGATACGCTATTATCAGCGAGGCTAGAAGATTTTCATGAACTGAAAAACCGTTTAACCGGACTGGATATTATCTTTAATAACTTACAGCAGTATGAAGCCCTGCGTTTTTTAGAAGAGGTGGATAGTGATACAGCGCAGATTGCCGGAAAGATTAGAGGAATCGCGGAATTGCTGATAAAAAAGAGATTTACTGAATTTACCGGCGCTGTAGCGCTTATAGCCAGGAAGCTTGATAATATAAAGGCGCCGGGTAAAAAATATATAGATGTTTTTGCCGATGTTGAAAATGAAATAAATAGTTTCTTAAAAAATATTGAGGCTAATGAAAAGACTAAATCATTCGGCGCTATATTGCGTAAAAGATTTAACCCGGTTTTAGCAACGCTTAAGGCGGTGTCAGAGAAAGCTAAACAGCGCAACAATGTGTTGAGACAAATATTAAGACCGGAACAAATGAGCAGTGTAGAGCAGACAAAGAAATTACTAAGGCGGATGATCGCAGAACAGCAATTCAGCGATTTGGAAGGATTAACCAGAGCTTTAAGAGAAAAAATCGGGCTATTTAAAATAGATCTTTATAATCGGGCTTTAGCGTTAAACATCGTTATACGGCCGCAGGCGCGCCGGGCGCCGGGGCAGGCAACGGCGGCGCGGCAGTTAAGCTTATTCGATATCGGGGCGGGGAAGGGTAGTATGGAGCAGATATTTAATTCGATATAAATAAGGTAAGAATTTTTAATGAATAGAAAAATACGGGATATTGGTTTTCAGGCCGGGGTTTTTATCCTGCTTGAGGCGGTTTTTGTTTTGCCGTTATCTTCTGCCGGAAGCTTAAAACATGCGGAAAATAACAATACGCTTTCAGCGCATATAAACATAGGCAGTGTTAATTTTTTACACGTGTTTAACCAGGCTCAGGCCGGTTCGCGTTGGGACCGTGATGATTATGCGCTGGTTTTAAGAAATGCCGCTGAGTTAATGACCGCTGAGAGTATTGAGGATGTTGAACGTATTATGAATGAAGTTATAAAATTTTTAGGTTACAGCCGGGCGAAATTATACGAGGTTGTTGATCATAAGCAGGAGACAAATGAATGGTGCATAAAAGAGCAGTTGAAATTAAGCAATGGCTCTTGGCACGGGGCATCAAGGCGTTATGTTCATCAAGAGGGAAAGGCGGCTGATGAGAAAGAATGGGTACTTAACCGGGCGCAGAGAACAGACGAGAGCCTTATTGTGATTGGTAACCGCTGGGAGCATATTATTGGAGATGTGGGAGTTAAGGAACCGTTTGTTGACCCGGAACTTATTGCTAATGATGTTCAAACCCGCGGAGATGGCCATCCGGATAGAGTCATGCAGTATGGCTTTCTTGTGATGAGAAATTCTATGGGCTAAAATACTTCCTTTGTCAAGACCAAAGTTAAGGGAATTTAAGGTGGGGAAGTTTCTGAAGCCCCCTCCCTTGTTTATTGTTTAATTCCTCCTTTCGTTAAAATTTACAGCATTCTCAAAAAACTTGCCTCTTAAACGCCT
>JAHIOQ010000158.1 GCA_018895275.1 Candidatus Omnitrophota bacterium | reverse complement strand
CGCGGCAATAAGAACATTGGCGCATTCGCCTTTTTATTGACTTTTTTCTTCTAATACAAACGCATTTAATGCGTTTGTATTAGGCGTGATTAACACAACACAAAGATGGAGAAAGGCTTTCAGAATGCGGCTTGCCGCTGACAATAAACACCTTCGCCTGCGGCTGTTTCTGCTTCAAACGTTTGAGAACATCTATGCCGTTCTCTTCTTTCATCTTGATATCAAGCAGGACAAGCGAGAAATTCTCCGCGGAGATTTTTTTATCAACGGCGTTCCTGTCACAGGCATAACCTGCCGCATAGCCTTCCTCGGTCAATGCCTCGGCGATTTCTTCGCAAAATTCCTCATCATCATCAACAATCAAAATCGACAATTCATTACGACTCATTTTTTCCCCGCAGCGGCAAAACTATCTTTACCGTTGTTCCTTTTCCCTTTTCACTGCTGATATCAAGCGTGCCCGCGTGCAGCGCCACAATCTGCCGGCAGACAGCCAATCCCAGTCCCGTTCCTTTTGATTTTGTCGTAAAGAAAGGCTCAAATATCTTCTTTAAAACTTCTTCCGAAATCCCCTCCCCGTTATCCCTTACACAAATATTCAACTGCTCGTCCCCCTCATATCCGGCGGTTATTTCAATCCTGCCGGACTTATCGCTGACCGCATCGCAGGCATTATTCAAGATATTATCAAAAAGTTCCTTCATCTGCAGCGGGTCGGCACTTATAAAAAGCCCGCGAATCCCGCTAAAACGCCGCGAAAAAGTTACCTTCTTTTTGCCGTTATTCTTTCTTGCCATGGCAATACTTTCTTTTAGGGTATCATAGAGCTTTATTCTTTCCAGCCGCGGAATTTTCAACCGCGAATAGAACAAAAGATTATTAATTATCTGGTCACTCTCGACAATCTTTTTCTCTATGGAAAGAAGGTGTTTATCAATAAGCGGATTCTGCTGTTTCTTCTTTATATTAAAAACCGCCATCTGCATCGTAACCAGCGGATTGCGCAGTTCATGCGCGACAACCGCGGCCAGGGTGCCGATATCGGAAAGCCGTTTTGCCTGTTCCAGCTCTATCTGGGTTTTAATCAATTCCTGCGTCCTCTCTTCCACCAGCCTTTCAAACGCTTCCTTATCTCCCTGCAAAACCTTTTCCGCGTTTTTGCGCTCCGTAATATCCATGCCGTAGAGATTGACATAGCCTGTTTCCGTCAGAGGCGTAACCGTAAAAGAAAAGGCCCTCTCCCGGTGTTCACACTCCACATGCGTGCGCAATCCGCTCTCCAGAGATTCGCGCACTAGTTTTTTCCATGGTTCCGGCACCGGCTCGCCGACTCTGCAATTCCACTCCGTAAGAAAAGAAAAACTTGCCGTATTGGCATAAAGAAGGATTCCGTTACAGTCAATACGCATTACCGGATAAGGATTTTGAGAAGGGAATTTCGCCATATTTTGCATCTGCTCTTGTGCTTCTTTGCGCTCGGTAATATCGAAAAAGACGGTTACGATGCAATTATCATCCAGGCTAAAGGCATTCACGAGACAATATCTTTCTCCAAAAACCGTTTCAAAATATTCCGGTTTACGCGTAACAGCCACCCGGAAAAACACATCCAGATAAGGCGGGATCTTTTTCCCGTACAATTCCGATGCCGCTAGAGACAGCAACTTGGAGCGTTTAATTCCGGTAAACGCCTCATAAGCAGGATTAACATCCAGGAAGGTATAATCCACGGGTTTATGCAACCTGTTAAAACAAAGCCGGTGCAAGGCGCAGGCCTGCGGCATTGCCGCGAACAAAGAATGGAATACCCGATCTTGTCCAGCCGCAAAATCAAGAGTGGATTTATGCTGCTGTCTACCTGCATTTTTCATTCTGATAAGGACCTCTTTGCCTTTTTTCTGCTTTCCCGGCGGTATTGCGCCGGAGTACATCCGGCACCTTTTTTAAACAGCCTTATAAGCGATTCGGTATTTTGATACCCTAAAGAAAAAGATATTTCATCGATAGTAAGCCCGGAATTGCGCAGCAACTCCTTGGTCTTTTCCAGCTTTATTTCCAGCTTATAATCGCTGAACTTTTTCCCGGACCTTTCATGAAAAATACGGCTCAAATATTTCGGGCTCAAACAAACCAGGGACGCGGCTTCTTCCAGCCTGACCTTTTTATTAAAATTTCTCTGCGCGAAACGTTTTACGCGTTCGATTTTGCCGTCGATCGCGTCAACTTCTTCCGGCCGCGCCGTTCTTTTTGCTTCCAAAACCTGTTCTATTACTTCCCGCAGCCTTGCCGCATCAAAAGGCTTCTCGACATACTCATCGGCATGGCCTTTGAGTGATTCGATGGCCACATCCTTTGTGCTGTACCCGGTGAGAATAATAATACCCAGGTCATTTGAGATATCGCGAATCTTTTTCAGCACCTCCGTACCGCTTAATCCCGGCAGCTTTACATCCAGGAGCACAAGGTCGATATTGTTCGGCTTTTTCAGGATACGCAGGGCATCTTCTCCGCTTGCTGCCTCGATAATATCGAATTCTGCGAAACTTTCTATAAATTCACTCCGCAGGTCATTGTCATCGTCTACGAATAATATCGTTTCCGCCATCCCACACCGCCTCTTTCATTACCGCAATTAATTAATTTAAGGGGTAAAATATAAAACAAGCCCTTCTGCTTTCAACCCGGCCACAATTATAGCTTACCTGTTAAAATGTCCGGAGTCAAGGCAATGATGCTGCTCAGCCGAGAATCGCCTTCATATCCTCATCCGCTGTAGTTACCGGCCGGATATCGAATTTTTCCACGAGAATATTCAAGAGATTCGGCGATACAAACGCCGGCAAAGACGGCCCCAGCCGGATATTCTTGATTCCCAGGGACAAAAGCGTAATCAATATGCACACCGCCTTTTGCTCATACCAGGAAAGCACCAAAGATAACGGCAGGTCATTCACCTCGCAGTTAAACGCCTTTGCCAGTCCGGAGGCAATAGCAATCGCCGAATAGGCGTCATTGCACTGCCCGCAGTCCAAAAGCCGCGGGAGATCTCCGATAAAACCAAAGTCCAGCTTATTAAAGCGAAACTTTCCGCAGGCAAGCGTCAATATCAGGCAATCCGCGGGAACCTTTTGCGCGAACTCCGTATAATAATTCCGGCCCGGCTTCGCGCCGTCACAGCCGCCGATAAGAAAGAAATGCCGGATCTGCTTTGCCTTTACCGCCGCAATCACCTTATCCGCCAAAGCCAGGACCGCGTTATGCGCAAACCCAACCATGATGGCCTTGTCTTTCTTCCCTTCGCTGAACCCGCCAAGCTCCAAGGCCTTATTGATCAACCGGCTGAAATCCTTTACCCCGTTTACGGCGTCAACATGCTCAACCCGCGGCCAGGCAACAAGCCCGGTAGTAAAGATCCTGTCTTTATAGGAATCTTTCGGCTTTTGAATACAGTTGGTGGTCATTAAAATCACTGCCGGTATTGCGTCGAATTCCTTCTGCTGGTTTTGCCAGGCGCTGCCGAAATGCCCGCTAAGATGCGTATATTTACGCAGCCCCGGATAGCCGTGCGCGGGCAGCATCTCGCCGTGCGTATATATATTAATTCCTTTTCCTTGCGTTTGGATCAACAGCTGTTCAAGGTCATAGAGGTCATGGCCGGAGACAATGATCGCCGGGCCTTTCTTAATCGTTAAAGAAACTTCTGTCGGCAGCGGATGGCCGAAACGCTCGGTATGCGCCTTATCCAGCAGTTCCATACAGGCAAGATTCACCTTGCCCAGCTCCATAACCATGGCAGTTAAATCATCCGCACTTAAACGATCATCCACCAAAGCCGCCATTGCCTTAGGGAAAAAGGCATTTACTTCTTCGGACTCTTTCCCGAGAATGCGGGCATGGTCCGCGTAGGCTGCCATACCCTTTAAGCCGTAGAGAATAAGTTCACGCAAACTGCGCAGGTCGTCATTCACATCACCGGCCAAAATACCGACTACCCTAGCCTGCTCCATCAACTCGTCCATGGTTGCTGCCGGCTTCCAGCTTGCCGCCGCAGGCAAGGCGCCGAAAAATTCCTTCCCGTATTTTTTCTTATAGCCCTCCAGAAACTGCTTTTTTATCTTGTCTTTTACCCGGCGAGAAGCATCGATAATCATGCGGATATGCTCCGGGTCAAAATCAACATTGGTCACCGTGGTAAACAACCCTTCGATGAGAAAAAGGTCCACCTCCGCGTCCTTTACCCCCAATCCCCGGGCAAGATTAGCGTATACGCTGATACCTTTTAACGCGTAGAGCAAGGCATCCTGCAGCACCGCGGTGGTTTCGTCCTTGCCGCACACACCCTGTATCGTACATCCCGTACCTTTAGCCGTTTGTTCACACTGCCGGCAAAACATAGTCATAATATACCCCCTTTTTAGCTCATTAGCTCGTTAGCTCGTAAGTTCGTAAGTTTATTAGCGTTATTTTATATTATCGTTCCCTGCAATGAAATATTATATTCCTTTAAAGTAATCTGCTTGCCTGATTTTCTCAAGGCCTCTTCGACCATCTTGACCGTCCCGAAACAGCAGGGCACTTCCATATGCGCAACCATAATTGATTTAACGGAATTGGATTTTATGATTCGCGTCAATTTTTCGATATATTCTTCATGCGCCTCGTCGAGTTTCGGGCAAAACACAATCAAAATCTTTCCTTTAAGAAATCGCTGATGAAAATTCGCGAAAGAAAACGGCACACAATCCGCGGCAATCAAAATATCCGCGTCATTAAAATAAGGCGCCGACGGATTAAGCAGCTTTAACTGCACCGGCCACTGCCGCAGCTGCGAAGAAACAGATATACCCTGCGGCTCCCGCGCCCTGAAATCAAGCACCTGCATGCCCGGGCATACGCTATGCGCATTAGACGGGTCCTGGTCAACGCTAATATTCTTTTTTTTAAGCACGTCCATTGCCTGCCTTAAATATTCGCCCTGCCCGTGGCCACGCAGATGCTCCAGATGCGCCTTAATGACATTCATCCCGCCCTTAATCACATTTTCCATGGTCATGGCCTCGTCATACCCCTGCGCCTCTTTTTCTTCGATACGTATCGCTGCCTGCGGGCAATGCCCCAGGCAGGCGCCGAGGCCGTCACAGAACAACTCGCTCACCAGCCGCGCCTTTCCATCGATGACCTGTATCGCGCCTTCCGGGCAATTGGGAATACATTCACCGCAGCCGTTGCATTTATCCTCATCTATAGTGATAATTTTTCTCTTCATCTTTGCCCCTTGTCTCATCCAGCAAATCCTGTATCGTAATTGCCGCAAACTCGCTAATGACCTTTTCTTCTATACCCTGTATCCTTTTACGCAGCACGCAATGCCTGCGGTTGGCGCAGGCCTTCTTGCGGAACATACAATCGGATATCGTCAGCTTGCCCTGCATTATCTCCATAACCGCGGCCACCGTAATCTTCCGCGGCTCATGCACAAGCCTCACCCCGCCAGCAACGCCTTCCTTCGCCTCAACCAGGCCGGCCCTGATCAAAGACTGCAATATGCGGCGCAAAAACAAAAGCGGAATTTTTTCATTCGCACCGACCTCGCGCGAAGAAACAAACTCCCCTGTCTCTTTAGCCAGGCCCATCAAGGCGCGCACCGCGTAATCCGTATTTTTATTGATCATCTTCATAACTAATACTAGTTTAGTATAAGTTTAGAAATTAGTCAAGATGTTTTTTTAAAACATACATTGAATGGGGATGCGAGAATACAACTTCTCGGCTATCGACTGTTTTTATTTGAGCCATTCTTAAATGAATTGAAAGAATTTACCACCGCGGACACAGAGTAAAAAACAATAAATTAACGTTAAGGTAACATTATTGGAAAACGCGATAGAACGATTTATGGTTTAGTTTTTCTCTGTGAACTCTGTGCTCTCTGTGGTGAATATTTTATCCGCCTACGCACCTGTATGCGTGCTTAACCGCACAGGCAGGAAAAACCCCGGGCTTGCCCGTAGGGCTTCATTAGAGCATTCCGGCAAATACAGAAAATCCAAAGTTGGCTCAAAAATTCTTTGATAATTATTTAACATAATCAATGCAACGAATCATATGACGGATAGTCTGGTAGAATTTTTAACATCAAGACTCATAAACGGAGATATTACCTGAAAAACTCTGTGTTCCCTGCCTGCGGCAGACAGGTTTGCCGGCCTCGCCGCCACAGACAAGCAAATCTAAAGATAGCTAGGCGGATGGCTCTGTGTGAAAAAGTAAAATTTATAAGGGACCACTACAGTTGCTGAACTATATAAAGTTAATCAGAAGATTCCAACTCAATTAAGAAAGAACCTTTTATTTAACCTGCGGACTGCGGCCCGTTTTCAATCCCGCGGCGAATACCCGGCCTCTTTGATTTTCTCCATGACCATCCTGCGTTCGGGAGTACCGGATATCCTTATCCGCTTTTTTTTCACATCCACGAAAACACTCTTTACCCCGCTTACCCGTTTTAGGGTACTTTCCAGGGTAAGCTTGCAATGCGTGCAGTGGATATCCGCGGCAGAAATCTCCATATCCGGATTATCGATACCGCAGGCCTGCGGCCGCACCAGCCCGCTACCGACAACCCACAGCAGGATAACTCCGCAGACAAGCTTGACCTCAAAGCTGAGCATCTTTCCCGCGCCGGTAACAAGACTGACATTACCGCCGAGCATCGCCCAAATAAGATTAAAGACAATACCCATAAGCACGGCAACGATAATTATATTGATCAAATAAAGATAAAATGACTTTTTCCCCATTTTCGCGCGCACAAACGCCAGGGTTATGGCATTGGTAGCCGGGCCGACAATCAGGAACACCAGTCCTGCTCCGGGAGAAAACCCTTTGGCAATCAGCGACACCGCGATGGGTATCGAACCTGTAGCGCACACATACAGAGGAATGCCCACAGCCAGGGCAATAATAAAATCCAGGCAGCATGAGGCGTGCAAGGAAAATAAGTTTGCCGGCAGGAACACGGCAATCGCGCTGCCGATGAGGATACCGGCGATAAGCGACCTGCCGATGTCCTGCGGAATCTCCCGGAAAGAATACCGCAGAAACTCGTTCCAGTGAAACACAGGGTGTATTGCCGCGTGCGTATGCGCCGGCATTGCCTTCGGCTCGTGGCTTTCTCCTTCGATAAAATAATCGGCAACCCCAAGGGTCACGCCGCAGACAACCGCGGCCAAGGGCCGAAACACCGCGAACAGCGGCCCCAGCAGAGAATAGGTGGCCAGGATGGAATCCACGCCTGACGTCGGGGTGGACACCAGAAAAGCGAGCAGGCTCGATTTATGCGCGCCGTCTTTTTCCAATGCGCTCACCACGGGAATCACGCCGCAGCTGCATATCGGTAAGGGCACACCGAGCAGCGTGGCCTTGATCACGGAAACAATGCCGCCCTTGCCCAGCTGTTGGGAAATAAACTCCTTGCCTAAAAATATATGCAATAATCCGGCAACCGCCATACCAAAAAGCAAATAAGGCGCCACATCCAGCCAAAGCGAAAAAACCTCATTCAAGAAACCCGTCAATATCTCCATAGGCTATCTCTATCTTATTCCGGACCCTTTTTCAACTGCGCCGGAGCCAGGTCAATCACCTTTTCCACATCAACCTCGATGAGATACTGCGGCAGGGGAAACATCGTCTCCGGATGATGCGAGCCATGCGGTTTGTCGTCCTTCATATTCTGGACCATGCGCTTGGATATCCGCTGCAATACCCGCTCTTCCCAGTTGACGATGAGATGCTCCTTTATCTCCTCGCGCTCCACCATCTTCGCTGTTCCCTGCAGGCTATAGCCGGTAAACAAATGCCCGTCCACCGCGGTAATCGTGATCACCGGATTATTCTTCAGGTTGTTATAGGTGCTCGCACGGTACAAATCAATAAGAAAAACCTGCCCCTCTTTTGCAATACCCACAATCCCCTTTACCGAACAATGTATAGCACCGTCTTCATTAAGCGTGGAAACAATCACAAACTCCTGTTTTTTCAGGAAATGAACCGCCATATCGGATAATATCTGCATCTTGTCCTCTTTCTTCTTTACGCTGCGTGCGTTGCCAGATAGTTGAAGGCTGCCAGGCATGCCTTTGAGCCTTCGCCGCAAGCAATAATAATCTGTTTTTCCGGCACGTTGGTCACGTCTCCGGCGGCAAACATGCCTTCTACGTTCGTGCGGTTACGGCAATCCACTATAATCTCTCCCTGAGTGTTCTTGTCCACCTCCGCAGCGCACTGCGAATTGGGGATAAGCCCTATCTCCACAAACACTCCCTTTACACTTAGATGATACACCTGGCTGTTTTGACTCACCTCAATCCCATTGACAAACCTCTCTCCGGATATGCGCACCACCACTGTATTATTGCGAACCTCGACCCCTGTGGACTGCCGCAGTTTTTCAATCATGATCCTGTCTCCGGTCAATTCCGCGGTATTGTTTATGAGATAAACCTTCGGCGATATCTTCATCATCTGCAATGCCGCGTCAAGCCCGGAATTGCCGCCGCCGATAATTGCCACCGGCTTATCGCGGAACAAAGGGCCGTCACAGGTAGCGCAATAGGTAACGCCTTTATTCTTAAACTCCTTTTCTCCTTCTATGCCTAATTCCCGCGGCTTTTTGCCGGTAGCAATAATTACCGCCCTCGCCTTATATTCGGTTTTTTCGGTGGTTACGCGGATGATGTTCCCCTCTTTTACGATTTTCTGTGCTAACCGCGGCATAACCACGTCAATGCCGAATGCCGCCATATGCTCGTTGAATTTCAAGGCAAGCTCCGGGCCGGTAATAAACTGGTAGCCGGTGTAATTTTCGATATCCCCGCTCCAGGCCGCCTGGCCGCCGATATCCTGTGAGATAATTACGAAGTCGAGTTTTTTGCGCGCCGCGTACACCGCAGCGGTAATGCCCGCGGGCCCGGCGCCGACAATGATCAACTCATAGATTTTTTCGGACATAGCTTCTTCCCCCTTTTTGAATACACCCCGCACTCTTATCATCATATTTATGTTGATCATTATTCCATGTTAGGGGATTGTTGACCATGTATTTGCGGATTTTATATAACGATTTTTCATTGCGAATCATATAATCATAAAAATTACGTTGCCAAAGAGATTTGCCAGAGGTATCGCGCAATATGTTTATTTGTTTGGCAGATTGCATTTTAATATATCCAATAATTTTTGATAATAACATGTTGCGTCGTCCTACCTGTAGGGGCAATTCACGAATTGCCCGGGTCTGACGAATTGCCCGGGTATCATAATTTGCCCGGTTTGAATTACCAATATTATTTTGATTATTGATTTGTATTTGATTAGACACGGGTGATTCATGAATCGCCCCTACGATTTGTATTATAATATGGGCATGATTTGGCATGATGATAAATGTATCCAATTTTGCGTTTGGATATTTGATTGGAATATCGTTAATACATGTTTTAACGATTTCGCCATGTTTATTTAAAACCATTTGATCCCGAATAATATCGCCAAATAATTCTTGCCGATTATCTGTACAAATCGTTACATAATATAATCCCGATTGTGAATAATTATACGTTTTTAACCGTCTTATCTTTCTCGTTGGATATTTATTCATTATTTTTTCCATAACGAGCCTGTAGAAAAAGTCGCAATGCAGACTTTTCCACTTGTTTTTTCGATTATTACCCGTATTTTTATTTTAATCCTTATCTTTTACCGCGGCAATCCTTTTTTTGCTCGTTATTAGCGCTGGTTTTGATTAACAGAAAAACAGGGGACTTTGCCCTGCATAATTTTTTCAGAATTAAACGCTTTCTTCGTTATGTGTTTAATCATAAATTTCTAATTTCGAAATCTGTTTCTTTTTGCCTCTTTATCGGCGAGCAACTGGCATAGACCACATAATATGATGAAATAAACATATACCCTCTTAATATGATACGAATGAAGTCTATTGCTTTTCTTATCAATAAATTCGATAATGGTTCGTAACCAGCTACTATTTCTACAGAGAAACCTGCTTTCTTAACTGTCTGTTCAAGCCAGGATAAATTCATTAAATGCTCGCACCAGTTTCCCGTAATTGGATCACACGTATTTGTGGGATGTTCTATATGATAAGTAATACTCCCATTCGTTCGGTATTCATCGATATATTTTATAATATCACTCTTTATCAATCCCCTCGTGTTTATTGCTAAGTGCTCTATTTGTTCTTTATTTAATTCTGGAGCATATGTATTAATAATTTCTCTTCTGATCTCACAATATGCATTCAAAGAATCGCGCTTTTTGTGTCCCCACTCCTTGGTTCTATTTTTAGTCTCGGCATCAATTTGCTTTTGCCTTATGCTTTGTACGTACCAAGGATTTTCTATATTGGCCCCAGAGCCATAAATAAGTGTAAAAGCGTTGTTGGATAAAGAACTAAGTTTATTAAAGTAATCTGCAACATCATAAATATGTTCGATTACATCATACGACACCATTGTAGTTATGGTAATTGAATTGTTATTCAAATATTCAACAAGCCCATCAATATCAGCACAAACCACATGTTCCAAATTAAGTCCAAGCTCTTTTGATAAGCATTTAACGTCAGCACAAGAAACATCATAAACATCATTATAAATCACTGTTCCAATGCCTATCTGCTTAGCTAAAAACGAAATAAAGCCACTACCACCACCGTAATCTACCAAAACGATATCATCCAGATCAACGGAAACAGAATTAATAGCCAGCTCAAGCAATTTACCGCAACGTTGCAATGAAGCCTCAGCAATCTTTATTTTGTCGCTAAGGTACCTCTGATTGTATTCTGAAATGCCTAAAAGTCTTAGATCAAGCTTCGCAAGTTTAGCATAAAGATTTCTTTGCGCATTCAATATCCGGTCGCAAACTTTTTTATTCTTGCCAAGATAATGTGTTATATTACGTCTTCGTCTACTCATATTGATTTAGCTCTACTATATTTTTATTTATTTTTCTCTCATATCACATTCAAACTCACCTGCCGAAAACGCGCAGCGTTTTTGGTCAGGTGCAGCGCGTTGTCATAAGGGTTTTATTTCTTTATTTTAACAATATGATACGGTCGTGTTAATGCAGCAGTTGTGCCCGCAGCCGAACCTGGGAAATTAATAATGATCGCTATTTCGAATGGCCGATTCTCAAAGGCCGTATCAATTGCAATTTCTTTTATTTCGAGAGTATAACCACCACTGCTTCTTATCTCGTCGATAGCGATAAGAATAAAATATTTTTGAAAATCAATCTCAGGCAATTCAGGCAAAGGAAACGTACCGCTTGTGTGCTGATTCCAAAATTCTTGCCATTCATCTTGATTATAAATTTCAATAATGTGTTGTCTATTATTTTCTTCATATTGAGAATATACACCCTTATCAATGGTTTCAAAAGCTGTTTTCTTGATTGTGTCAGCATGGACTGTTGCTGTGCTAAGAAGTGAAATTGCGATTACAAAATTAAATATTGCTTTCATTATTATTTTCTCCTTATAACGCCGACATCAGCCGCCTGAGCCGACGCCATTAGGCGGCGGTTCAGGTCGGCTGAATGAAGTGGTTAGGTTTTTATTATTAAGCAAAATCAATACTACAGCCATCTTTTTTTCTTAAAACAGCAAGTATTTGACCTAGATTAAAATCAATTTCTGCTTTTGCTGCAGACTTAGTATTTTTATCCCAACATACTTCTTGGAGATCTGTTAAATTATCTATCGCTTTAGCTTCTTGGATGAGTATATTGCATGAATTGACTATCATTTCATTCTTGATGTCTGATCCTTTAATTTTTTCAATAGTTTCTTTGAGCGCCTTAGCCTTGTTATAAATAATTTCTTTGTCCATGCCCACCTCCTTTTTAGTTTATTAATTTTAAAACCTAACGAATAGCGTTTTATCCATCGTCCCAAAAAATATTTTAGCAGAGAATATTTACTAAGAAGGATAAATATTGGATTAAATGAATCAGGGATGATGGATAAAACGTTGTTGAACTGAGCCGCTCCCTAAGTCACGAAGTTATTAATACTATGGGTATTATATAACTGGACATGAACGCTGGCAAGGTAAAAATGGGCGTAATTATGATGAGCGCAGGAAGCATAAGGGGTAAAAAGACAAATTAAAGAGCTTGAAGAGATGGTTTTTAATTTATTTTTGCTAAGATCATGGTTTTTGGATTGAAAATGCCAAAAGAAGACAGAGCTATTTTGTGAACTATTGATTCATGGAGAATATGAATATAAAAACAGCGAAAAGCAGAAAATGCGACATTACAGGAACTCCAGGCGAGTTTTCGCTCTTCGATGACTTGAAATCCATCGTCAAACTTTATGTCTTGATATCATATTAAATTTAGTTTATGTGGAAAGTGTTTTGTGAGAGATTATCGTGGCTATTAAATAAGAGGATTTTTATTTTTCCGCGAAGCGGTTTAGTTCAACATCCTTTAATAGTATTTTATAACACACCTCTATGCCTTTCAAGCATTTTTCTCAATTTGAAAGGGTTCTGCCCGGCGGCAAGTGATTCGCTGAATGATGGGAAAAATGGCGGAAAAGTGCAAGGCAGTTATGCCCCAATAAAGCCTTGTCCCAGCCCTCCCAAAATACCCCCTCCACAAATCGCCATTAATATGGTATAATAATATTGATGCGTACAAGAAATCTTGCCTTCACTCTAATGTTTTTCGAGATCCTGGGTTTTGGGATCATAATAACCTTGTCCTGTCTTAATGAGGTTATTGACATCCCGCACCTTTTTTTCAACGCGCCGGCTACTCCGGTCAATGTCACGGAAACCATTATTGAAACCACCGCCCTGCTTATATTCGGAATTTTCATAATCGCCGTCACCTCTTTCCTCTTAAGAAAGATACTGGGCATGGAAAGAAAACGTCTGGAAATGGAGAGGATTTTCTTTCATGATATCCTCAATATTGCCTGGGGGGTACATCTGGGCACTACCCTGCTTACGAAAAATAAGCAGGAAAAAGAAGATATAACCGATACGCTTTTAAGCGCAACCAAGTCATTAATCGATGAGATCGAGAATCAGCGGGATTTGGTTGCCGCGGAAAAAAATGAATTTAAAATCCAGCCTTCACTGATACAATCAAAATCATTCCTTTTATCGATTATTCAATTATACAAAAATACCTGTTCCGACAAAGGGATAAACATTGTAGTCTCTCCGGAATGCGCGGATACGCGCTTTGAAAGCGACAAGGCTTTATTAGCTAGAATCATCAGGAATATGATAAAGAATGCCCTGGAAGCAACGGATAAAGGACAAGACATAACGCTGGGCTGTGCGGCCGATAACCGGAATATCTCTTTCTGGTGCCATAACAGCCGTTACATACCTGAGAACATTCAAAAAATACTATTCAAAAAAAAGTACTCATCAAAAGCGAAAAACCGCGGGATCGGTATTTTAAGCATGAAATTGCTTACGGAAAGATATCTGCAGGGCAGTATTGTCTTTACTTCAACAATCGATAACGGCACTACGTTTACCGTAAAAATTCCCATAACCTTTAATAAGAACAATTCCGTATCTTTTTTGGGCCATCATTCAAAAAAACAAACACATTGCAATATTCCCAAAAAACCGTATAATACTACAAAGCAGTAAAAGTCCAGCATGGTTTTCTAACGATTTTCTTCTTCTCCCTTGCTGAAACCGCCTGCTTTTTTCTCCAAGCATCAGAGAAAACCAAAAATAATTTCTGAAAGGAATATTAATAAAATGCCGAACCAGAAACGCCGCAAAGACGTCAGAAACGTGGCCATCATCGCCCACGTTGACCACGGGAAAACAACGCTTGTCGACGCCCTCTTAAAACAAAGCGGCGCGTATGATTTTAAAGCGGGTGAAACCACAGTCATGGATTCAAACCCGCTGGAAAAAGAGCGCGGCATAACCATCTTTTCCAAGAACGCCTCTTTCCAATACAAAGGCGTACAGTTCAACATCGTGGACACGCCCGGACATGCCGACTTCGGCAGTGAAGTCGAACGCATCTTGAAGATGGTCGACGGCGTGCTTTTGCTTGTGGATGCGTTTGAAGGCCCCATGCCGCAGACTAAATTCGTCTTAAAAAAATCTCTGGAACTGCACCTTAAGCCGATTCTCGTAGTCAATAAAATCGACCGCCAGAACTCGCAGCCGCATGAAGTCGCCGACAAAACGTTTGACCTTTTCTGCGAATTAAACGCCACGGACGAACAGCTGGATTTTCCGGTTGTTTTTGCCTCGGGCAAAGAGGGCATTGCCACGCTTGACCTGGAAGAAAAAGGCACGGACTTGAAACCGCTGCTTGATACCATCCTTCACCGTGTTCTGCCGCCGATTGCCGACCCGGAGAAACCGTTTCAAATGCTCATAACCATGCTTGATTACGACTCCTATGTCGGCCGTATCTCCATCGGGCGCATTGTCCACGGCAAGGTAAGTACCGGCGAACAAATAGCCCTGGTCAAAACAGACGGCACGATAAAGCAAGGCAAGGTTACCAAGATATTAACATACAAAGGCCTGAAAAGAATCGAGGTCAAGAGCGCGCTTGCCGGCGATATCGTATTGATAGCCGGCATAGATGACGTTAAGGTCGGAGAAACGCTTGCCTGCAGCCTTAATCCGCAGGCACTGCCGAAAATAAAGATTGACGAGCCGACTCTCTCCATGGTCTTTTCCCATAATACCAGCCCGCTTTCCGGAAAGGACGGCGGAAGGTTCCTGACCTCGCGCCATATCCGGGAACGGCTTGAACACGAGGCACTGACAAACGTGGGAATTAAAATCGAAAATGTTCCCGGAACGGAAAAAATCAAGGTCTCCGGCCGCGGCGAGCTGCATCTTTCCATCTTAATTGAAACCATGCGCCGGGAAGGATATGAGCTGGAGGTCTCTTCTCCGCAGGTAATCCTCATGGAACTGGACGGTGACATCCTCGAACCTATCGAGGAAGTTCTCGTAGAAGTCGATGAAGGCTACCAGGGCGTGGTTATCGAGGCACTCGGCGCGCGCAAGGCGGAAATGAAAGACATGCAGATGACCTCAATCGGTACAATACGCATGAATTTTCGAATCCCGACCAGGGGGCTGATCGGATTCAGGGGAGAATTCCTGAAGATGACCCGCGGCACGGGAATCATGTATCAAAACTTTTATCAGTATCAGAAATACAAGGGAGAGATTACGCACCGCAGCAGCGGAGTACAGATATCCATGAATAGCGGTAAGGCCGTAGCCTACGCCCTGTTCAGCCTCCAGGAACGCGGCGAAATTTTTATCAATCCCGGCGACGCGGTATATGAGGGCATGATTATCGGTGTTAACAATAAAGGCAGCGACCTCGTAATTAATGCCCTGCGGGAAAAAAAGCTTACAAATATGCGCGCCGCGGGCTCGGACGAAGCCATAAAGCTTATCCCCCCTCGGGAAATGACACTGGAATTCGCCCTGGAATTCATTGAAGATGACGAGCTGGTTGAAATAACGCCGAAAAATATACGGCTGCGCAAACGCTACCTGAGCGAGAACGCACGAAAGACAAAAACCCGGACATCAAAAACCGCTATTTTATAAGAGAGTCGATACGCTGCTTGTCGAATCCGACGATAACGGTTTCCCCGATAACAACAACCGGAACCCCCATCTGTCCGGAGATATTTACCATCTCTTCCGCCATAACCGGATCGGATGATACGTCGATATTTTCGTAAGTGATCCCCTTAGCTGAGAGGTATTCTTTGGTCATCCGGCAATACGGACATGTCGGCGTAGAATAAACCTTTACCTGCATATCAAGCTCCTTTCAGGCCAAGACCTTCTTTACCTGCTCCACGGTTACCTGCAGCCGCCCCAAATCGGCATCGTCGGGAATGTATTGCACATAGGTGCCTTCTCCAAGCATCTCCATGCCCGCTTCACGCAGGGAATCCTCCAGCTCTTTATGCCGAATATTTCATGGGACCGCAGACTATAAGGTTATTATTCCTCTTCCTCAAACTGGTCTTTGCCTACCCCGCATTCAGGGCATACCCAATCATCCGGCAGGCCTTCAAAAGCCACATTACCGTTTTCCACCGGGTCATACACGTAACCGCATACCAGACATCTATATTTTTTCATATCCGCCCCCTTAATGAGCACGTAACTTATGGAGCGATAGCGAACATAAGTTACCGTGCGAATTAATGTCCGCGCTGCGGAGGGAAAATACCACAAGGGATTTTCCCGACTTCCTGCAGCCGGACGTAATGAGCACGTAACTTATGGAGCGATAGCGAACATAAGTTACCGTGCGAATTAAT
>JAHIOQ010000157.1 GCA_018895275.1 Candidatus Omnitrophota bacterium | reverse complement strand
GCTTACTCATTCGTGGTCTTGAGACAGAGTGATCCGCATCCCAAAGCTGATGGTTTGCAAAAATATGTTTGTGCAAGAAGAAAAACCATCAACGGTCCACGGGATGCTTTTTTTAGGCCGTACAGTGTCTGGATTGGAATTCATGAATCATGTTAATTGACAAAGGTAACGACATCGTGTATACTAAATAGCAGGATGGCTATTTAGTTGGGGTGTAAATAATGGGCAGCGACATATCGATTAAAGACCTGGATAATGCGGCAAAGGCGTCTGCGGACATGAACAGAATCCGTATCCTGAATATGCTGCGGATACGAAAGATGTGTGTCTGTGAGATTGCGTTTGTTCTGGGGATTGCGCAGCCGAGCGTTTCCAGGCATCTTAAGAAGTTAAAAAGCGCGGGGTTTATCAGGAGCGGGAACGACGGGTTCTGGACGAATTATTATCTCGCGCCGCAAAACGCCTACGCCAGGACTTTTGTTAATAATCTGGACAAATGGGTTGGTTCCGATAGTGTCGTTCTGGGAGATAACGCGAAGGCAAAGAAGGCAGACAGGGAAAGGCTCTGCTGCGCGTAAGCAGAAAGGCTGCGATGAAAGAAGGGAAAAAGTTTTTACTCATGGCCGCGGTGTTCGCGGGGTGTTTTTTTCTGCCGGTGGAATTGCTGACGTTTAGGAATCCTCTGTTTGAATCCCTGGCATTGGTGCGCTGGTACGCCAGGGAGCATGTGCTGCTTTGCCTGGTGCCCGCGTTTTTTATAGCGGGAGCGATTTCCGTATTTGTCAGCCAGGCATCGGTGATTAAATATTTCGGGGCAAAGGCGAATAAGCTGCTTGCCTACAGCGTGGCCTCTGTTTCGGGAACAATTCTGGCGGTATGCTCATGCACGGTTTTACCGTTATTCTCCGGTATATATAAAAGGGGCGCGGGTCTGGGGCCGGCGACGGCGTTTCTCTATTCCGGCCCGGCGATTAATGTCCTGGCGATTATCATGACCGCGAGAATCCTCGGCTGGCAGCTTGGCCTTGCCCGCGCTGTGGGCGCTGTGGTTTTCAGTGTGGTTATCGGGCTATTGATGCATCTTATCTTTATTAAAGAGGAACGGCTAAGGAAAACAGACGGCGATTTGATCACCGGAGAGGTTAAAGAAACAAGGACGCTGCTTCAAAACGCGGCCTATTTCGCCTCCATGGTCGGGTTTCTTGTGTTTGCCAACTGGGCACGGCCGCAAACCGTGGACAGCGGGTTATGGGCAAGGATATTCGCGGTGAAATGGTACCTGGCGATAGGGTTTCTTGGCGTAACCGGGGTTATGCTTTTTAAGTGGTTTAATAAGGATGAAATCAAGGAATGGACGCGGAGCGCGTGGACATTCGCGAAACAGATTATGCCCTTGCTGCTTATCGGCGTGGCGGTTGCGGGGTTGCTGCTTGGCCGTCCCGGATACGAAGGCCTGATTCCTTCCTGGGTTATTAAAAAGGCCGTGGGCGGCAATTCGCTTTTGGCGAATTTTTTTGCCTCGTTTAGCGGTGCGTTCATGTATTTTGCCACCTTGACCGAGGTGCCGATATTGCAGGGATTGATTGGTTCGGGTATGGGGAAAGGCCCGAGCCTGGCCTTGCTGTTAGCCGGGCCGGCCTTGAGCCTGCCGAGCATGCTGGTTATCCGCGGCATTATCGGCACAAAGAAGACCGTGGTTTATGTGAGCCTGGTGATTATCATGGCGACGTTGAGCGGAATATTATTCGGAGCGATAGTTAAATAAGGATTTCAAGATGTGAAAGTGATCAGTGAGTCAAGTTATCCTGCGGACGCTATGTTTGATAATCTTGAGGCCGCTCAAGATGCGGTAGTTAGCGTAAAAGTTTCAGCAGTGAAAAAATAAATGGAGGCGTAAAATGCCCGTTCGACAGGCTCAGAGGCATCCTGAGCGACTGAAAGGAGACAAAGGATGAAAATTGAAATTCTGGGGGTGGGCTGTGCGAAATGCAGACAGCTGACTGCCAACGCGGAGGCGGCAGTCAAGGAGCTGAGTGTTCAGGCGGATATTGTTAAGGTCACGGATATCGATAAAATCACCGAATACGGGGTGATGATGACTCCGGCCTTGGCCGTGGACGGAAAGGTGGTTTCTTCGGGCAAGGTATTAAATAAAGACGAGATTAAGAAATTCATTTCAAAACAGTAGTTTTTGTCAAAAATCACGGGAGGGAAAATTGAAGAAATTAATTGCAATGTTTCTGACGGCGGCTGCGGTAATCAGCGTAATTTCTCCGGTCTTTGCCGAAGAGAATAAGCCTGCGGGAAAGGTTATTGCCTATTACTTTCACGGCTCGTTTCGCTGCGTTACCTGCAACAATATGGAGCGCTACGCCAGAGAAGCGATCGAGACTAATTTTAAAGACGCGCTTGATTCGGGAGAAATCGAGTTTAAGTCGGTTAATGTGGAAGAACGCGGAAACGAGCATTTTGTAACCGATTACCAGCTTTATACAAAGTCGCTCATATTGTCCAGGGTTAAGGATGGTAAGGAGATAAAATCAAAGAATCTGGATAAGATTTGGGACTGCGTCCGCAGTAAGCAGACGTTTATTGATTATGTAACGCGGGAAATCCGCGGGTTTTTAAAGGAAGCGCAATAATGGAGATCCTGATAGGTATCGGTACTGCGCTGTGGCTGGGGATATTGACTTCAATCAGCCCGTGCCCCTTGGCGACAAATATCGCCGCGGTATCGTTTCTTTCAAAAAAGATAACGCATCCGGCGATGGTGTTTATCTGTGGGCTTGCCTATACGCTGGGCAGGATGTTTGCTTACGCGGTTCTTGGGTGGATAATCATAAGTTCCCTCTTAAGCGTGCCGCAGGCCGCGCAGTTTTTGCAGAAATACCTGGTTAAGGCCTTGGGGCCGCTTTTGATCGTCACCGGGCTTTTTTTGCTGGAATTAATCTCGATACGGCTGCCCGGCATATCTCTTTCGGAAAAACATCATAACAAACTAGTGGAGTCCGGAGCACCGGGGGCTTTTGTCCTGGGACTGGTTTTCGCCCTGGCGTTTTGTCCGGTTTCCGCGGCATTATTTTTCGGCAGCCTTATCCCGCTGGCACTCAACAGCAAGGCCGGGGCGTTGCTGCCGCTTATTTATGGTATCGGCACGGGGATTCCCGTGTTTATGTTCGCGATAGCGATCGCGCTGGGCATGACCTCATTGAGCCATTGGTTCCGCAAAATCACAAGGCTTGAGTATTACACCCGCAGAATAACCGGAGCGATTTTTATCCTCGTCGGGTTGTATTATACAGGAATTTATATTTTAAGACTATTTTAAAGGGGAGCAATGTATGGAACATGTTATTCATGAAGAACGCAGATTAAGTTTTTTTGAAAGGTATCTTACGGTATGGGTTCTTATTTCCATCGGCTTGGGAATAATGCTTGGGAAGTTATTTCCTCAAATGGCGGTTATGCTTGACCGGTTCTCTATATATCAGGTATCCATTCCTATCGCGATATGCCTTTTCTTTATGATGTATCCGATCATGGTCAAGATAGATTTTGCCGAGATTATTAAGGCCGGCAAGGCCCCGAAGCCGGTAATCCTTACGTTGGTTGTGAATTGGTGCATAAAGCCGTTTACGATGCTGGCCATAGCCATGCTTTTTCTCGGGGTGTTTTTTAAGGGATGGCTGCCGGGAATGGAAATTATAAAGGGCGGGGCGCAGGTGGAATTGTTCCGGTCATATATTGCCGGATGCATCCTGCTCGGCATCGCCCCCTGTACGGCCATGGTTTTGATCTGGGGGCATCTTGCCAGGGGCAATGACGGCCATACCCTGGTCATGGTCGCGATTAATTCGCTGACGATGTTATTTCTGTATGCGCCCTTAGGAGGATGGCTTCTCGGTGTGAATAAGATGCCGATACCCTGGCAGACGATTGTTTTGTCCGTGGTGATTTATGTCGGCCTGCCGCTGTTTTTGGGTTATCACTCAAGAAAACAACTCATCGCCAGAAAAGGAATTAAATGGTTTGAGGAAAAATTTCTGCATTATCTGACCCCGGTTTCGATATGCGCGCTGCTGATAACGCTTGTTCTGCTGTTTTTATTTAAGGGAGAGCTGATAATCAATCAGCCGCAGGTGATTCTTTTGATTGCCATACCGCTTTTTATCCAGACATGCCTTATCTTCGCGATTACCTACGGATTGGCAAAGTGGCTAAAATTGCCTTACCGAGATGCGGCGCCATCAGCATTAGTTGGTGCAAGCAATCATTTTGAGGTAGCGATCGCAACCTCGACAATCCTTTTCGGCCTGTCTTCCGGGGCTTCGCTGGCTACAGTTGTCGGGGTGTTGATTGAGGTGCCGGTGATGCTGATGCTCGTCAGGGTTTGCGTGAAGACGCAGGGTTGGTTCGCGGATAAAAAACCTTAAAAAATTGTAAAAATCATTGACTTTTTATCCGGGCTGTATACAATTGTATACATGAGGACTTTCACCCTTTCAGATAAAGAGAATAGCGCTTTAAAAGAAATAAGAAGCTCCATAATTAATTTCGGCCGGTGCCCTTCCTTAAGGGATTTAATGAACAAGCTGGGGTACCGCTCGCCCCGCTCCGCCTCTTTGCTGGTGAATAAACTTATCTTTAAAGGTATCCTGCGCAGGAATTCCTCAGGCTCCTTGCAGATTGTCAGGGGCTTTGAGGATAATTCCAATATGCAGACAATAAATATTCCCTTATTAGGAACAGCGCCGTGCGGTATGCCGATTTTTGCCGAGGAAAATATTCAGGCGGTTTTTCCTGTTTCGGTGAAATTGGCCCGTCCGCCGCATAAGTATTTCCTTTTGCGGGCAAAAGGCGATTCAATGAATAAGAAAGGTATTAACGGCGGAGATTTTCTTTTGGTAAGGAAACAACCGACGGCAGAAAATGGGGATACAATTGCCGCGTTGGTTGATAATGAAGTTACCATAAAAGAGTATTCGGCATCTGCGCAAGCTGTGGTATTGAAACCGCGTTCAACGAATAAGGCGCATAAACCTATCGTAGCAGGGAACGATTTTCAGGTGCAGGGCGTGGTAGTGACCGTTATACCGAATCTTGAGGGGTAAGTACATAAGATATATTTGTTGATTTGAAAGGGATTTACGATGGAAATAAACATAAAAAAAGTGCAATTATATTGTTACCGGTAACAGGGAGAAAATATTTGGAAATGAATAGGAAACCTAAAGCGATCGAACTTAACTTATTATATCCATAGGGAAGAGTAATGATAACAATAAACAGACAAATCAAACCCTTTCTTAAATGGGCTGGAGGTAAAAGTCAGCTCATAGGCCAAATATCTACATTTTTACCGCCAGCATTAAAAACTGGTAAAATTAAAAAATATTTTGAACCATTTTTAGGTGGTGGCGCGATTTATTTTTGGCTTGCGGATCATTATGATTTTGAGTATGCTTATCTTTATGAACTTAATCCATCAGTGGCTATTTGTTATAAGGTTATTCAGACAAATGTTAAAAAACTGGTCAAGGAGCTTAACTCCTTAGAGAAAGAGTATCTTTACGGGTCCGACAAAGCCCGAGAAAAACTTTTTTATGACAAGCGTGAAGAGTTTAATGGATTTTTACGAAGAAGGTCTGCTAATAGTCATTTAAGGCGTGCGGCTCTTTTGATTTTTTTAAACAAGACATGTTTTAACGGTCTTTACCGTGTTAATTCAAAAGGTGAGTTTAATGTGCCGTTTGGCCGGTATAACAATCCTGCAATTTGTAATGAGGATAATCTTCTTGCCGTGCATGACTTGTTGCAAAACGCGGAAGTTTCTTGCGGTGATTTTGAGCAGTGTTTAGAACACGCGGATAATAATTCCTTTGTGTATTTTGACCCGCCGTATAGGCCGATAAGCGCCACGGCGAGTTTTACCAGTTATTCTAAAGATAGTTTTGGTGACAATGAACAAAAGCGATTGTGTCGAGTGTTTGGCGAGCTTGATCACCGGGGCGTAAGTGTGATGCTGAGCAATTCCGACCCAAAGAATGTTAATCCTACGGATGAGTTCTTTGATGATTTGTATAACGGGTATCATATTGAGCGTTTAAACGCGACGAGATTAATAAATTGTAATGCTGAAAGGAGAGGTTTTATCACTGAGATTTTAGTGATGAACTATTAGCCATAATGCTTTCTAGTAAAAAATTTAAAGCACTCAAACCATATATCGATATTATTGAACGGCACAAGGGGAAAAGTCTTGGCAATATTGTTCAAGAACTCGGACAATATAAGCACATGCATTTTAAGAAGGGTGCCGCCGGGCTTATTGTTGAAAATCTGTTTGGGTTAACTAACAATAGCTCCCCCAAGGCAGATCTTGAACAGCTAAAGATAGAAATAAAAGTATTGCCGGTACAATTAAAGAATCATAAAGCTAAAGAACCAACTCAAATAAAAATGATTAATTATGTTCGTTTAGCACGAGAAAAGTGGGAAACCGCAGAAATTCGAGAAAAAATCGAAACTATTTTTTGGATAGCCTATGGTGTTAGAAAAGTTAGGGGGAAATCGGTATCTCAAGATGAATATGTTATTCTTGACTGGTTTATAGATGTACCTTGTATCGAAACGCAAGAAACATTAAAAAAAGATTGGGAAGATATACAAGAATATGTAATACGGGGAGAGGCTGATAAGCTTTCTTGCAGTATGGGGCGTTTTATCGAACCAAAAACAAAAGGTAAAAACAACCGTGATCTTACTAACGCTCCCGATGGCAAAGGGGGGATAATTAAAGTTAGAAGGCGGGCTTTTTATTTTAAAAAGAGTTATACAAATGAGAAAATTATTTCACAGTTACAAATAGGAACAGTTGATGAAAAATAGTGTAACAGATGATATTCCCTCCGATAAGTTTGAAATACAGACTACAACGGTTTGGTCATTCCCAAACAGAGGGAAATGGCTTACGCATAACGCGAAATACAGGGGCAACTGGGCCCCGCAGATTCCGGGCAACCTTATCCGGCTTTATTCCAAAGAAGGCGACACTGTCCTGGATCCCATGGTCGGCAGTGGCACTACGATGATTGAAGCGAAATCGTTAAGCCGTCGGGGCATAGGCTTCGATATACACTCCGAGGTCGTTAATCTGGCTCAAGAATCCTGCCAATTCAATTGCGAGAAATGCTATGAGCCGGTTATCAGGCAAGGAGATGCCCGCGACATAAAATCTATTGAAGATGAAAGCATCGACCTTATCGCGACTCATCCGCCTTACTTAAATATAATCAAATACGGAACTAACGTTGTTGATGGAGACCTTTCCGCGATAAGCAGTCTGCAGAAGTTTTGTGACGAAATGGAGAAAATTGCCCGGGAATGTTATCGTGTGCTAAAGCCCGGGAAGTATTGCGCTATTCTTATTGGCGATACCCGCCGGCGCAGGCATTATGTTCCGTTGGCTTTTTCGGTCTCGCAACGATTTTTAAAAGCCGGGTTCATTCTGAAGGAAGATATTATTAAGGTTCAGCACAATTGTTCGACTACCCGATACTGGAGCGCTCAGGAGAAGGACTTTCTTTTGATTATGCATGAGCACTTGTTTGTTTTTAGAAAATTGGACGACGGTGAGAATCGAACTATTTTTAAAGATAGTATTCTCTCGTCGCGTTGAAAATTAAAAGAATTAAAAAACAGGAGGGATAAGATGAATGTGAAAAAAGACAGCTTGGCGAAAGTTGGGTTAACGAGCACAAAAAAAGAAATATTGGACGCTTTTCATGCCGCAAAACAGGAGCTTGAACAAAAGGCGGAAAGCGAATTAAAACCGGAGAAGAAAGTGGAGGAAAAGAAAGAGAAAGAAACGGTTAAATTTGCCGATACCGTATCTTCCGACAGCATAACCAAGCATATTAATGATCTTAAAATGGACATAGGTAAAATGTTATCCCAGATAACGGATAAGCTGGAGGAGGAGACGAACAAATACCGGAGAATACAGGAAGCCATTGATGTTAAAAATAAGGAATTGCAGGAAGTTTATGAAATAGAGAAATCGGCAAATGCCTTAGCGGCTTTAATCGAAGTACAAAAGAGAAAAAAGGAAGAGTTTGACGAGCAGATGAATTACGTGAAAAAACAGTTCGAAGATGAGACGGCAGGTGAAAGAGCGGATTGGGAGCGGGAAAAGAAAGAGTATAATGAGACGGCCGGCAAGCGAGACGCGGAAGAGAAAAAAATGAGGGAACGCCAGAAAGAGGAATTTAATTATGCTTTTCAACGCGAACAAATGCTGGTTAAAAATAAATTTAATGATGAAACGGCAAAGTTAGAAAAAGAACTTGCGGCTAAAAGAGAAGAAGTCGAAAAATATAAACTTGAAAAAGAAAAATCATTGCAGGAACGGGAAATTAATGCTTCCGAGAAAGAAAAACAGCTTGATGCGCTGCAAAAGAAAGTGGAAACCGCTTCTAAGGATGTTGAAACGGCAGTAAACAGGGCAATCGGGGATACGACGAAAAAATTAAAAGAAGAAGCCGCCAAAAATGAAGAAATACTTAAGAAAGAGTTTGACGGCGAGAGAAACGTTTTTAAGACAAAAATCGAATCATTCAGTAAAGTTGTCGGTGATCAAAGTAAACAGATAGATAATTTATCTCAGCAGTTGGAAAAAGCCTATGGTAAAGTGCAGGATATTGCCGTAAAAGCCGTAGAAGGTTCGGCGAATGTAAAAGCGTTGAACAATCTTAGCCAAATTATAGAGAAAAATAAGCGGCAGGGGCAGGAGTAACAAATTAAATTTACACATGTAGACCATGCAGCGAATGCAGGAAGGGAATATTTTGAGCCGGCTGATAAAATAAAAAAACCACCTTCTATAAGGTCGACATGCTCTACGGGGGCTACATGTTAAAAATTCTACATGAAAATGCTTGACAAAATATCGTTTTTGACGTATATTTTGTTATGTATTATACAAAATATATGAATTTTGTATAACAGGAGCGCGAATAATGTACAAAAATGAGATTTTGTCCATATTGAAAGATTGGAATGACTGGGAAGGCCGGCAAGACATCGGCATTCTCAGAAGCGTCTATCTTAATAGATTGGAAGGCCTTATTACAGGGTCTAATCAGATAATAACGATAACAGGCCCCAGACGCGCGGGCAAATCATATCTCATGCGTCAGATGGCCAGAAGGCTTTCTGAGAAAGGGGTAAGGAGAGAAAATATTCTTTTTGTGAATTTTGAAGATCCGCGTTTTACGTCTCTTGACACAAAACTGCTTGCGCAAATTTATGACGTTTATAAAGGATTTTTATCTCCGACTGATACGCCGTTCATTTTTCTCGATGAAGTTCAGGAAGTAAGCGAGTGGGAAAAATGGGTGCGCACGATGCATGAACTGAAAAAAGCGAAAATTATTGTTTCCGGATCGAATGCCCATTTATTAAGCCGGGAATTAGGGACTCTTCTTACGGGAAGACATCTTGACCTTACCGTTTTTCCGCTGTCATTCGCGGAGTATTTAATGTTTAACAAAGTGGAAATAAAAGGCGCTTTCGATACCGTTGGAAAAGAGGCGCAGATAGACGGGTTTCTCCATAGATACATAGAGGCAGGTTCTTTTCCGGAAGTGACATTGTCGGCGAAAAAGACGGAGATTTTGCTTAATTACTTTGACGATCTTCTAACTAAAGATCTTCTTAAAAGATTTCGTGTCAGAAAAGCTCCGGCGATGAAAGCGCTCATCAAGTATTATTTCAGTAATGCCGCGAATCTTATGTCATTTACATCCGCCGGAAAATATCTTCAGGTTCATACCAATACGGTTGAACGGTTTTCGGGGTATTTTGAAGATGTCTACCTCATTTTTTTACTTAAACGGTTCTCTTACAAGGTAAAGGAACAGGAAAAAAGCCCGCGCAAAATCTATTGCGTAGATACGGGATTATGTAATTCGCTGGGTTTTAGATTCTCTGAGAATATCGGACGGCTTGCTGAAAACATTGTCTTTCTTGCCTTAAAGCGGAAACAAATGCTTGAGCCCCAAACAGAACTCTTCTACTGGAAAGATATACAGCATCGCGAGGTTGATTTTGTTATCAAGGAAGGTTTGAAGGTAACGAGTTTGATTCAAGTTTGCTGGAATTTGCGGGATGATAAGACAAAGGCCCGTGAATTGCGCAGCCTCCGGAAAGCAATGAAAGAATTAAATATTTCTACCGCCACAATAATTACTGAAGCAATGGAAGGCGAAGAAAAGTTGAACGGTTATACGGTAAAGACTGTGCCTCTGTGGAAATGGCTTTTGGCGGAAGAAGTTGCTCTGTTGCGGGTTTGGAATATTTAGCTTTTTCCAAAGATAAAAAAGAAATTATCGCGCAGAGACGCCCGCCTATCCATCTTGGGATAGGCTTCTCTGTGACGGCGAGGCCGGCAAAGAGCGCAGAGAAAAACAATAAAAATCTTTTATTTTCGAGATTCCTCCTCCCATCTACGGCTTTACTGCCGTGGCATTCCGGGGTGCGGGGTAAAAACCTTGCAGCGGAAAATCCTCAATCCGAAATTTGATGACAATCGCCAATCTTTTATACTATAATGTGTTATACTCTTTTTGTAAATAAGATTGCCGTAGCTGGCGGCGCTGCCAACAGGGTATTGTGGCCGCAGGGAAGCGCTAACGAAGACAGAGAAAATTGAATATGCCAAGAGGACGAAAAAAACAGAGAAAGCCACGATTTGGGTAAGCGGTATTGACCGTATTCACGCATCCCGGGGTGTTTTGAGAGCTTATGATTTATCCGCGACACCGTTTAAGCCGACAGGTAAAATTAATCAAGGCGAGCAACTGTTTACTTGGATCGTTTGTGATTTTGGTTTAAATGACGCTATTGAGAGCGGTTTGGTGAAGACGCCCAAGGTAGCAGTGCGTGATGATTCTAACGTTGGCCCGGACTTAAAGTCAAAGTTATTCCATATTTACCCGGAGGTTCGCGAAGACCTTAACCGTCGCGCTGAACCGCACTGAAACACAAGGAAGCCTATCGCCGCTTGCCGGTGGGCTGGAATCGTATCAGAAAGGCAAAAAGCTGGAGTGAGTCATGACGGAAAAAGTCGGCAGAAATGCCCCCTGTCCGTGTGGAAGCGGGAAGAAATTTAAAAAGTGTTGTTATGGAAAAAGTGATTCGATGCCGGGCGTAAACGATTTCGGATATGGAAATGATTCTGCTATGAACGAAAATAAAGAAACTCATGATGCGGGCGAAGATGTTTTAATCGCTAAATTACAGCGCATCGAGGCCTTATTCGCGGGGACCAACTATGAAGGTGAAAAAGCGGCCGCAAAGAATGCCCTGGATAGGATCCGTGAAAGACTACGCAAAATCAGGGAAATAGACCCGCCGGTTGAATTTAAATTCAGCATGGGAGATATGTGGTCACGCCGTCTTTTTGTCGCGTTATGCCGCCGTTACGGGATAGACACGTATCGTTACAGCGGACAAAAATACACAACGGTAATGGCGTTGGTTTCCAAGAGTTTTATTGACAAGACACTTTGGCCGGAATTTCAGGAATTGGATGATACATTACGCTCTTATATCGATACCGTGACTAACCGCGTAATAAAAGAGACAATTCATAAAGATAGTTCTGAAGTAGAAGTGCGGCAAGAGAAGCGTCTTCTTTCAAATAAGGTGATAAAAATCACATAATCCTTTGGCATGTCCGCAGTAGAAATAAAATTCTCTCACAAAGGGCGCAAAGTCCACAGAGTAATATAACTGTTAATGATATGGTTCTCGTGGAGTTAAAATCTGTTAAACAAAAAGAGTTATCAATGGAAAAATTTGATTTCTCTGTGTGCTTGGTGAACTTTGTGAGAGAAATAAATGGTTTTTTAACAAAAATCCGCGAAAAATGCTTACAGCGGAAATAGCTCGATACTAAAAATCATTGACTTCGTATGTCGCGTTGGTTGATAATGAAGTTACAATAAAAAAAAGACCGGCACGGAGGGAAAAAGGGGCGGGTTATAACAGTTCTGGTACCATTCTCCGTTTACTTTTCTCTTGCATTTTCAAGTAGTTAGCAGTGTTATTTTTAAATACAAGGGCAAAATCGCTAATATTTTAGATTAAATAAACAGGTGAAAGACGTTGGGGATAAAGAGAATAAAGTAAGTGGCGACAGGCATAGTTAAAGTAAAGGGGAGAGAAATAGTTTTAAAAAAGCAATGTTACTTTTAAAACTTTAATTCGTTAATCAACGTTGCCCCCGATATTAAATAATTCTAATTGAGAAATGTTGAAAACGCCAAAAAGATATTTAGAATCAATATTATCTAAAAATGGACTTAAGAAAGATTTATCTATAATTACATTGCACCTTGTCTTAAAGTCAAGCAAGAGTATTCATTTTATAGTTGATGAAAAAGAAATAGACGTTAAAGAAATTATTTGTAATCTTAGCCAGCAAAAATGTGGGTCAATCAGTTATGAATTTGATTTTAAATTAGGACAGAAAGTTTATTCTTATGATTATGAAAGTATATATCAAATTAAAAGTATAACACCTATATTAACTCTTTGCAATTCGGCCATTAAAATAACTCCCCAAAATCTTGATCGATATTTACCGATTAGTAATTATGAAATCAATTCTATTGGGGTTATCCAAAATAGGATAGAAGAATTCAAAAAATCTTTCGGGGCACAAAATCAACATGATTTTTTTAACAATGAAAAGCTTTTGGTCATTGCAAATCAGAATATATTTAAATTACTTCCTAAAGAATACCCTGCTTGCTTTGTTAAAGAAAATGAGTTAGAGCAAATTGAAATAAAGTATAATTCACCTTTGCTTCCTAAAATTTCAATTTTAAAAAATATAAATCTACTTGAAAGGTATTTAGAGAACGAAATTAATGGTAAACAGGTTACTTTCTCTACTTGTATATTTGTGGGTGGTTCAAAGTATGCGCACTCCATTAGTACTATTAGAAATTATTACAATCAAAAAAAAATTACACGCGTCATATTTATCGGAGAAAAGGACAGTAAGCTTGACCTGGGGAATAATCAAGTACCTTTAAGGTGGAAATGGACGATTCCTGAAATTAAGTATTTAAAGGGCGAAGAAGTAATTGAACCTGGAAGAATAATTGTTAGGAATAAAGAATTAGATGAATCAATCAGTGATTTTTATAAATTGTTATATGATATAGAGATAAAACACACGGTTAAATTAAGGTCGCTTTTTAGACACATAAGAAGACTGTATTATGATTTGTCTTTAAAAATGGATTCATTTAACAATAAAATAAATCAAATAAGCAATGATTTTGAGACAAGCTTGAATGAAGCTTTGAGTGATGGTTTTTGGGGTATTAATCCTGATTTTGATTATCAAGAATATCAAGCGAAGTTTAAATTGCAATTTAACAAAATATTGAACGCAATTAGAAAGAACAACAAAACAGAGTGGCTAAAAGATTATAATACGTTTATTCATCAATTAATTTCACCACCTTTTTTACATAGTACTCTTAGCAACGAACTTAATCAAATATATAGACATATCCAAAAGCGGGTTCCGACAATCAAATTATTAGAGGATATAGATAAAAGCAGTATTATTAGGAACGAATATTGGGATAACAAAGAACGGGAATATTTTTCTTTGGCTTTTCAACGGGCAAAAACGGACATAAAATCATTTGCTAAAAGCGATGATGACAATGAAATGCTGCATAAGGTGGTAGCATCTATTTATGGGAATGGAAGAATTGATAAATTTATTGAAAGATTAGCGAAAGCAAAAACTAAATATAATCTTTTAGTCTACGAGATTGAAGAGAAGGCATTTAATTATCATATCGATAAATATATTGAGGAAATAAACCGCGAATACGCGAGTCCAGACCGATATGAGATTTCAGGTGTTGAATTTAATGATCCTTATTATCAGTTTTCTACCTTTGATAATCTAATTGAGGCGCTTGCTGAAACAATGGATGAAAGTAATGAAACAGAATATAGAATAGTTTTTACCGATAATTTAACAGTAAAATTACCATCAACTAAAAATGTTTTAAAAATTTTGGAGGAAGATAAGCATAAAGTATCAATTGAAGAGCTTGAACCGGGTGATTCGGTGCAGATATATGTTAATCCAGACAAAAAAACCTTACGTGCAATTTTTGAATTGAAGCATCCGGAAATGATTAAAAAAGCAGATGAATACTCACAACTTTGGCAAAATTGTTTATTGGAATATTATTCTAAAATATCGGAAGAAGATGAGTGTTATGAAAGATTGGTTCGAAATCGTTTTACGGTTAGTAAAAATACGTTACGACGATATCTGAATAAGGAAGTAACATTTCCAAGAGGAAGAAGAGACCTTATCGCTATAGCCAAGACAATAAATGACAATCGCTTTAGTTTTGAATTAGTACGCAATGATATCCTGCCTTTTATTAGCGACTACAGGGGAAAAGAAATCGAATATGGCTTTAAATTAAGTGAGAGTATAAATAGTTATTTAATTTCCGGAGAAATGGACGAATTTATTTCGGAGTGGTATGCGAAGAATGATATTGAAAAAATTGTTTCACAAATACCTGTAAAAACGATAAAAGATATTGAACTATTAACGAAGAAAAGTGAAAATGATGAATAAAAACCGCGATATATTTTACGAAGAAATTAAAAAGGGACTTGTCGGTCCAGGTTCCGACACTTTTGGCGTAGATGAAAACGAAGAGCTAATTTCTGATTATCCGTTAAATCGATATTATTCCGGAATACTTTTCCCTGAAAAAACGTTTTCATCTGGAACCACCATTGCTTCTTCACAAGAAGAAAGAGAAACAAGTGAAAATCTTGCAGATACGAATGAAAAAGACTACGATAATACCTTCGATGATGCAATATCCATAGAAGAGGATAGAGAAGAAAATGTAGAGGACAAAAAAAACGAAGAAGATAGAGCTCAAACTACAGATATCCCGGATTTCCATTTGAATCAAAATTTTTTCTTTCCGACGCATATTGGGTTCACTTTTTGTATAGAAGCGCGAAAAACTATTGAAGTAAATTTTTCCTTTGGCATGTATAATCAGCTTAAACCTTCTTCTTCGCAAAGAAAAATCGCAATTTCTCAAGAGGGTTATAATAGTTTCTTTGATGAAACAATTGAAAATCAGCTTTCCTTCAAAGATGCGCTTGCATATAGTGATGGATTGATGTTCCTATCAAGAGAATTAAAAGGAACTCAACAAAATCCAAGAAGCGGAGAGTATAAAGATTATGATGAATTTCGAAAAAAGAAAAACATTGATAAAAAAGAAGTCTATAATTATATTCATTTATTAGAAAAATTATTGGGACGTGCGTGGAAAAGACAACAAGTGAGCATAATAAAGGATATTCCGGTTGTAAATATTACAGAACCAATTGAAATATTCCATAAATCTTTTGGAAATCAGCAACTATCGGTCAAGTATTTGTTAAAAACCTATGAATATAAGGGCAATAATTATGTGAAAATATTATTGGTTAATAAATCAAATCATTCTTCCTTGAAATTCAGTAATGCTAATGAAGATTTAAATAGAAAATGCTTGTTTCAATCCACAATATCTATTGAAGATATTCTTCTCAAACCCTACAAATCTCAAAGAGAATTGCATCCGTTTGATGAAGAACAAAATGAGATCAACTTTATTTACCGCGAGATCAAAAGTTTCAGTGTGGGGCATAATTGTTCAGTACAATGGTACAATAATACATCCGAGGCCTCAGAGAATCCTAATTCAATAAAAACAACGTTTATGCCGGAAAAGATTGTCTATGGGATGAAAAATGATTTTTCAAAAGAAGATTTTCCGAATGACTTTGAAGCCTTAAATAAATGTTTGGAACTTAAGCGGCTTTCTCACTTTAATGATAATAAAAAAGAAATTATTCAGGATCTTGAATTATTCGTTTCGCTTTATCACAAATGGATAAACGAACAAGAAAAGACAGCATCCACTTTTAGCAATAGCGATCAAGATATTACTAATAAGCTGGTCGAAAGACAGCATAAAAATTTAAATAGGTTAGAAAGTGGAATTAAACTACTGGACTCAAATGAAAAAGTTTTTCGCTGTTTTCAGTTAGCGAATACTGCGATGTTTATTCAAATAATAATAAGTAAAGACAAACGCTTCGGGAATAAGGAAAAGCAATTGACAGAGGAAACGGAGAACGCAGATTATGATTCTTTAAAATTTTTTGAGGAATATTCCGATTGGAATTTTCTTAATCCCGAAATGCCCCAACCACCAAGATATCGTCCTTTTCAATTAGCTTTTTTGCTTTTAAGCATAGAAGGTATTGTGAATGAACACTCTGATGATAGAAAAAATATTGTAGATTTGATTTGGTTTCCAACCGGAGGTGGAAAAACCGAAGCTTATTTAGCCGTTTCAGCTTTTACAATTTTATGGAGACGAATAAATAATGACGCTGAAAAATCAAAAGGAACGGCCATTATAATGCGTTATACGTTGAGGCTGTTAACATCGCAGCAGTTTGAAAGGGCTTCACGATTGATTTTAGCCTTAGAGTTTTTGCGCAGAAAGCTTGACGATGAATTGCATGATGAAAATATTTCTATCGGACTTTGGGTAGGAGAAGGGGCGTCTCCCAACAAAATTCAGGATGCTGTAGATATAGTTGAAAAAGTTACTGATTACGAAAAAGCGGATCAACATACCAGCCGGTTACATCTCACTGCTTGTCCTTGGTGCGGGACAAAATTTATTTCAAAATTAAGGAATGGTGGTTGGGCAAATGGTTATGAATGCGAGGGAGGCGCAAAAGGCTATTTCTATTTTAACTGTGTTAATAAGAAGTGTACTTTTAGTTCAACTGATAAAAAGCTAAAATTACCGATACAGGTTGTTGATGAAATGCTTTATAAAGAGCCCCCGACTCTTTTGTTCGCGACGGTTGATAAATTCGCGCAATTAGCATGGAAGGAGGAAACTAATAAGTTCTTTAATGCATTTTCGGAAGCATTGCCGCCGGATTTAATAATACAAGATGAATTGCATTTAATCAGCGGGCCTTTAGGCTCTATTGTCGGGATTTTCGAAAGTGTTGTAGATTATCTATGCAGTAAAGGGAATCGAAGGCCTAAAATAATAGCGTCGACAGCAACAACTAGAAATACTGTCCATCAAGTCAAAGAACTCTACGCGGGAAAGGAGGTAAATGTTTTCCCGCCGTTGGGTATCTCATATAAAGACAGCTTCTTTGCAAAAGAAAGCATAAGTAAACGAAAATATGTTGGATTTATGCCGACAGGTAAAACAGGTCTCAATACGCAATTATGGATTATACCATATTTGCTTTACACAAGATTGAAATTGTATGGCCAAAATAGTCCGTCGGATATGGATTTGTACTGGACAATCGTTTCATACTACAATTCTCTAAAAGATGTTGGAAAAATTTTTAATAAAATTAATGATGAAATACAAACAAATACAAACGTTTTAGTCAGTAGAAATTATGGAGATAAATCAAATCTTAAATTTTTAATTAGAAATATCGATAACCGTTGTCTTGAATTAACCAGTCGTATTGAAAGCAATGATATTAAATCAACGCTGAAAAGATTAGAAGAGCAGTGGCAAATTAACACTTCTGAAAAGGGCTATAAATATGTAAAAGGCACGTTAGACCTTGTGCTTGCTTCCAACATGATTTCAGTCGGTATTGATGTCAGTAGATTAAATATTATGTTGATTAATGGGATGCCCCGGAACATTGCAGAATATATACAGGCGAGCAGCCGTATAGGCAGAAAATATGATGGGATTATTTTTACTTTTTTTAATCCTAGTCAAGCCAGAGATAAATCTTATTTCGAAAATTTTATTTCATTTCATCAGGCGTATTACAAATTTGTTGAACCATTAAGTGTTACGCCGTTCACTGAAAATACAATTCGTAAAATGCTTGCAACAATCTTTGTTGCTTTCTTGCGCAACAGTGTTTCGGAATTAAATAAAAATGCCGATGCCAGGAATTTCAAAAGTGAATACGCAGAACCTTTTAAGAACTATATTATTAGTCGATTTGGAACGAATGAGTATTTAAACGGCATTTTGGACGATTTGATAAAAAGCTGGGTCGCACAAAAGAAGCGAGTGAATAACTTAACTTATTCGACACTGCTTAAAAAAGCATCGAGTGATAGGAATCCTTTTTGTGAGATTTGGCTTGCAATGAATTCCCTAAGAGATATTGATACCGAAACGTATTACAGAATAAATGATTTGTAGATAAATCAGTAAGGTTTTTATGATTAAGTATTCTAAGAAGAACAATTCCCAAAGCACGATAAAACGTTATATTCATACTCAAACCCGTAAATCGATATCGACAAGCGCGGGAATACAAGCTATTATTGAAAGTCCGGTTGGCGCTTATAAGGTGGATTATTTGGATAGATGGAAGTTTTTTCAAAATAATCCACCTTATAATTTTTTGTTAACTGATGATGATGAGAATTACATTTTTGAAATAAAAGAAACTCGTTTGTTAAATCGTCTGCGCGCGACAGGCATATTCCCCAAGCTACAAAGGATTATTCAGGTTCCCCCAAACGCGCAAAATGAAATCAACAGGTTATTGCCGGCAAATGAAAATTTAGTTGGTAGAGTAGAATTTTTTCCAACTTGGTACTTCTGTGAAAAATGTGAAAGATTTAAAACAATAAATGAATGGTGGGTAGGTTGGAAAGATGTTTTACAAAATGAAGAGGGCATAACTGATCCGGATAGAATAAGGAAAGGATTTTTTTATGATTCTAAACTTTCCGGCAGGCCTAATTGCTATTGTTGTTATAAAGATGCGTTAAAATCTAAAAAGAAAGGTAATTCGAAAAGTCGAGTTCGCCGCAAGTTAGAGCAGGTTAGATTTGTGCTGGTTTCTCACATAGGGGATATTGAGGATATTGATTGGCCCAAATGGATAACGGCACAGCGCTTAAAGAACGAAGAAGTAGAGGGAAATTTAGGAGGTAAGTATGTCTTAGGACAAGATAATTGTTGTTCTAAGCCTTCGCTTAAATACATTCGTTCAACTAAACTGTCTGATTTAGTCGGTATAACTATTCAATGTGAAAGTTGTTCAAATAAAAGGACATTAGGCGGTTTTTTTAATTTAAGAAAGAGAAAAGGAACCATTACTGACAGTCAAAAAAAATCGTATCCTGTTAATTTCAAACCACTAATTCGGACCAGTAATAGTGTGTATTATCCAATTATAATGAACAGTTTATTTATTCCACAACCAGAAAATAAACTTTCACATACAGATACGCTCACAATTCGTAATGCCTGGAGCCGGGGTGTTTCTCCTGGGGACATTGCAGTAACTTTGAAATATGATTTAAAGGATGTTTCGCAAGTTTTAGGTGAAGGAAAGTTTTTGACCGAAATGGAATTCAGGAAGAATGAATACGAATATTTACTTAATAGGGATAATCATAATTTGGAAAACAGAGATTTGGTTGTTGAAGAAATTATAATAAATAATGATTTAAAATCTTGTGGGTTTGAACGAATTATTAAAATAAAGCGTCTCAAGTTAACTTCGGTACAAACAGGTTATACCCGACTTAGTCCAATGGACAGAGACGTTTTTTTATCTAAGGAAGATAAAACTATACAGTTCGATAATATAAAAGTCCCTTTAAAACCTAAATACACGGTAACAAATCACGCTGAAACGGAATTTTTAGCAGGTGTTGAAAGTTTCGGTGAAGGTATTTTTCTTAAATGGGATGATAAAATGATAGATTGTTTTATTAGCGAATATTTGCGAAATGAAAAGACTAAATCCAAAATTCAAACTCTATGGGATAGGGTTCAGATCAACGAGATGATCGACAAAAAAAAGTTTAAAGACTTAACACATTTAACAAAATTTTTGCTGATTCATAGCTTTTCTCACATAATAATTAAAGAGCTCGAATTTATTTGCGGCTATCCTTCTTCTTCAGTTGCTGAAAGGATTTATTGCGATACTGATAATATGAGCGGGCTTTTAATTTATACCATTGCCGGTAGTGAGGGAAGTTTTGGAGGGTTGATCAAACAATCTGAAAATTTCAAAAATCTTCTTTTATCAGCATTGTTACGGGCAAGAGATTGTAATAGCGATCCCATTTGTTTTGAAAGTGATGGGCAAGGGATAGGTGGCTTTAATTTTGCTGCGTGCTACTCTTGTTTATTGATAAGCGAAATATCTTGTGAGGGATTTAATTCGTTTTTAGACAGAGGAATTCTAATTGATGAGAATAATGGTTTTTTAAAAGGCTGGAAAGAGTAAGGGGTAACGGCAGCCAGGCGTGGTTAATTTATAAAAAACATATAAGCGGATTAACAAGGATGGTTACAGATGAAAGAAGATAAAAAGGCAGTTAAGTTGACACCTGCGTACAAACCGCCGGAGCTTACGCTTGAACAATGGCAGATAGCGCTGCGGCGGGAATACGCGCGGGGACAAAAGTTTATTTTGAAAAATATCGGGCGGTATCCGGTTTTTTCGGAGTTCACGGCCGCCAATCCGCATACGAAACGAAGTTACCGGGTAGCAATCCGCAGCGACCGGCTGGGCGAAAATTTTTGCTCCTGCCCGGATTTTAGTATCAATACTCTGGGAACGTGTAAACATATCGAGTTTACATTAGCGCGTTTGCGTAAAACGCCCCGAGGCAGGGCCGCGTTGGCAAAGGGTTTTTTACCGCCTTTCTCCGAAATTTTTTTGCGTTACGGATTGCAGCGTCAGGTCATTTTTTCCGCCGGCAGCGACGCTCCCGCGGAACTTAAGATCCTGGCCGGGGATTATTTTGAGGATAATGTGCTGCGGGAAGACGCGTTTTACCGGTTTAATGCTTTTCTGGAGGCGGCTAACCGTTTCAATGATCATGAACTACGCTGTTATGATGATGTCTTGGCTTTTATTGCCGGGATTCAGGATGCCGGGCATCGGCGTAACCGTTTGGAAAAAAAGTTCCCGTTGGGAGTGGAATCTCCGCTTTTTGAGCAGCTTTTGAAAGTTCGGCTTTATCCTTATCAGCGGCAAGGAACTCTTTTTGCGGCTCAGGCCGGCAGGGCGCTTATCGCGGATGAAATGGGATTGGGAAAGACAATTCAGGCGATCGCCGCGACAGAGATTTTAGCGCGGGAATTCGGTATGCAGAAAGTCCTGATTATCTGCCCGACTTCGCTGAAATATCAATGGAAGAGCGAAATCGAGAAATTCTCGCAGAGGCCGGTTTGTATTATTGAGGGAGGGTTCATTAATCGCCGGAGGTTGTACGCGGAGGACGGCTTTTATAAAGTGGTAAATTATGATGTGGTTTACCGGGATATTGATTTGATTACGGCGTTTTCTCCCGACATGGTTATTCTTGATGAAGCGCAGCGCATAAAGAACTGGAGAACCCGTACAGCGAAAAGCGTTAAGCAGATTAAATCCGAATATGCTCTGGTTTTGACGGGCACGCCGTTGGAAAACCGGCTGGAAGAATTACATTCGATAGTTGAGTTTGTCGACAGGTATCATTTAGGGCCGACATTCCGTTTTTTAGCCAATCATCAGCAAATAGACCCGGAAAGCGGAAAGGTTACCGGATATGCCAATTTAAAGTCTATCGGTAAAACCTTATCTTCGATTTTGCTTCGGCGCACAAAGAAAGAAGTTCTTACGCAGCTTCCGGAACGTATGGATAAGACTTTTTTTGTGCCGATGACCACGGAACAAATGAAAGTTCATGAGGAAAACAGTGAGATTGTTTCAAAAATCGCAAGCAAGTGGGCTAAGAATAAATTTCTTTCCGAAGTCGATCATCGCCGGCTGATGGTCGCCCTGCAATATATGCGTATGGCCTGCGATGATACTTTTTTAATCGATCAAACTACACATTCCGGGAAAAAGCTGGATGAGCTTATAACTTTACTTAGTGAAATATTCGAAGATAAGGATGTAAAAGTAGTTATTTTCAGCCAGTGGGAGAGAATGACTTCGCTGGTTGGGGAAGCGTTGCGCAAAAAGCGCTGGAATTTCGTTTATCTGCATGGCGGTGTGCCCGGCCACAAACGTAAAGATCTGATAAAAGCTTTGAATGAGGATCCCGCGTGCCGGATTTTTCTGTCTACCGATGCCGGAGGAATAGGATTAAACCTTCAGGCGGCGTCGGTGGTTATTAACATGGATTTACCGTGGAATCCCGCGGTATTGGAACAGCGTATCGGCCGTGTTCACCGGCTGGGACAGCACCGGCCGGTTAGAGCCATAAACTTTGTTTCGGAAAAAACAATCGAGCATAGAATGCTGTCGGTATTGCAGTTTAAAAAGTCACTTTTTGCCGGGGTGCTTGAAGGCGGGCAGGATAGCATTTTTATCGGTAAAAGCCGGTTGAAAAAATTTATGGAGTCGGTGGAAGAATTGACCGGTTCCGCGCCTAAAATCGACAATAAGCTGCCTGGTAAGGAATTAAAGGAACCTTCTAAAGAAAAAGCCGTATCTATGATTGATGAATCCAAAGCCAATCAATCTCGGGAACTGTTATCGGCGGGAGCCGCTCTGTTACAGGCTTTAGCCGGGAATTTAGCCGGACAAGGCGTGCCGGACTGGACAAAATTTATAGAAACCGATAAAGTTACAAATAAAAGTTCTCTTAAAATACCCCTGCCGGAGAAACAGGTAATCCGGGATATGCTGCCGGCCGTGAATTCTTTTGTCGAGGCATTGAAACGTATCGTTGAAAATTAAAAGAATTAAAAAACAGGAGCGATAAAGTGCTTCTTCAAATGCAAAAAGACAAAAAGATTAAATGTCTCGGCAAAGGGCAGTCTGCTAAATGGAAACGAATAGTATATTAATTCTGCGAATGGTATACTGAATGGCATATTAATAAAAACTTTCGCAAACTCGGAAAATAAAGGATTTACAGGAGACCGTGCGTTTGCTGGACAACATCGCTTTGCTTGAAGATGTTTCGGTGGAGATGAAAGGGATTATCCGGATAATAGAGGAATACTCCCGCGCTTGTGGGTTTGGGAAATTTGATAATTTTAATTCAAGCCATTCTACGGTATAATAAAAATGTATGTAAGGGGGAGAGACGTAATATGGCTAAAGGACATAAATTTGGCGGAGACTGGACGGCAGATAAACTTGAACGTGTAGAGAAATATTTGAAAGCCTATGCGGTGATAATGAACAAGAAGCAGTTTAGTTTTGCTTATATTGACGCATTTGCCGGAACCGGGTATCGGGAAGAAAAGAAAATATTAGATAAGTCACAACTGGTTATTTTTCAGGAAACTGAGATTGCAGAAATTGAACAATACTCGGAAGGTTCCGCCCGCCTTGCCTTAGAGGTCAATCCGGGATTTAAGAAATATGTTTTTATTGAGAAATCAAAAAAACATTTTGTTGAACTTCAGAAATTAAAAGGGGAGTTTCCTGATAAAGCTAAAAAGATGGAATTTATCAACGCGGATGCAAATAGTTATCTGCTTGATCTGTGCAATAATCGCAAATGGCAAAATTGCCGAGCGGTAATGTTTCTGGATCCATATGGGATGCAAGTTGAATGGGAAACAATTAAAGCAATTGCTAATACGGAGGCAATTGATTTGTGGTATCTCTTTCCTCTGGGAATCGGCATTAACAGGCTGCTTAAAAAGAAAGTTGAAGATATTCCCCCTGCTTGGGCGAGTAAACTCGATAATATCCTTGGTACTACAGAATGGCGGACTGTTTTCTACCGGGCAACTTCAGAAGAAACATTGTTTGGCGCGGAAACAGGATTTATTAAAGACGCGGATTTTTCCAAAATAAGCGATTTTGTTATGCAAAGGCTTAATTCAATATTCAGCGGAGTGGCTAAGAATCCGTTGTTATTACGTAATTCTAAAAATAATCCCCTTTATTTGCTTTGTTTTGCATCGGGAAATCCCAGAGGGGCGTCGATAGCAATAAAAATAGCGCAAGATATTTTAAAGAGGTGAAAATGGCTGCACAATCAAAAATTGAATGGACAGAATCAACATGGAATCCGGTTACCGGATGTACAAAGATAAGCCCGGGGTGTAAGAATTGTTATGCGGAACGTATGGCAAAGAGGCTATTTGCGATGGGGCAGGCTAATTACGCCAAGGGTTTTAATCTTGCTATGCATGAGCATGTCTTAGAAGTGCCTTTGAAATGGAAAAAGCCCCAGACAATATTTGTGAATTCGATGAGTGATCTATTCCACAAAGATGTGCCGGAGAATTTTATTCATAAAGTGTTTGATGTGATGAATAGTTCTCCATGGCACACCTTTCAAGTGTTAACCAAGCGCGCAGAGCGTTTGGCAGAAGTTTCTAAGCGACTGGCTTGGGGAAAAAATATCTGGATGGGTGTTAGCGTTGAGAATGCGGATTATAAAATACGGATAGATTTCCTGCGAAAAACCAGGGCGCAGGTAAGATTCATTTCATTTGAGCCATTGATAAGCAACGTGGGGAAGGTTAATTTAGAAAACATTGATTGGGCGATTGTCGGCGGGGAATCCGGTCCACAGGCAAGATATCTGTCGCCGGAATGGGCCGCCGATCTTCGGGATCAATGCTTGGCTCAAAAGGTGCCGTTTTTCTTTAAGCAATGGGGCGGTGTGAATAAAAAGAAAGCGGGCCGTTTGCTTGAGGGCCGCACATGGGATGAAATGCCGCAGGTTGAATTGATGAGTGTTTAATAAATTACGATTTATGTAACGAATTTTTGAAGACAGAGCGACGGCGTTAGGCAATTAGATGTAGACATCCCGGAATGTGATACGGCGAGGAATACAATCAATTCCAAAATTCCAATGCGGGTTTTGAATGTTTTAGCCGAGGTGTTTTTATATTAATGAACAGACTATCTCAATTTTTAGGTTTTATTGAAAAGAAAAAAGCTGCAATATTTATTGGTGCGGGAATTTCTCGTATTGCTGGGTGCTCTGGATTGCAAGATATTTGTAGAAAATTAGCAGAGATAAAAAGCGTGCAAGAGTTAATTAAAAGCCAAAATCCGGCGTCTATCGAGGATGTTCCACGGAAAGAGTTAATAGCATTTTGTAAAAGTATATGCAATAGAAGCGATGAGGATAGAAGAAAATTAGACGGCATTATGAGAGAGGGACTGACTTCCGAGCCGGATAAATTTTCTCGAGAATATCTACCTTTTATTAAAAAATTTAAACAATTAACACCTTTTCCTTCTCTTGTGACAACTAACGTTGATGGATGTTTAGCTCAAACGAGACAGTTTGATTTAGGAAAAATTTATCATAGAAAGACTGATATGCGTATTGATCTGTTTCGTAATTTTGGGATATTTCATATACATGGTTATGTTGAGGATACAGATGAGCAACTATGGGATTTATTTGATTATCCAGAACGATATAATCTTCCAGAATTTAAAGAATTTATAATACATATTTTTAGAGAATATTCGGTGTTATTTTTAGGGTATGCCTTTGGTGATGATGATGAATTGCGTCAATTAATAGCAGAGGCAAAGAAAGGGAATCCACGACCCAAAAATCATTTTGCTTTATTGCCAACAGATGAAACCCATCCTCATATTAATGAAGCTATCTACAGGGAATTGTTTAATATTCAGATAGTCAAATACGGAACAAAAGCCGAATTTGTTAAGTTGTTCAGCGAGTGGATTGATTCAAACTTTAATCCAGTGGTAATGGGCAAGAATGATGAAATAAGCCATTTACCTTCTATTGTTGAGGGAGCTTGATTATGAAACAAGATTTTTATTCAAAAGTCAAAGAAATCGATACTGCTTTATCAGTAGATCAAGTTAATCCGGACCTTGCTAAATCGATTATGCTATTAATTTCTGATGATGAAAGTCTTCGTGATTATTTTTTTAAACGAGTTAAGTCTATTCAATGGGTTGATATTTTAGAAAGAGAAAAATACTTTTCCGTTAACAATATTTTATTTGATAGTAATGGGAATGCATATTTTTGGGTTGTTTTGAATTATCTTGAGCGGGTTTCTGAACAGCTATTCCAGGGACCCAAATACGGAAAAAAACTAATCGAAATTATTGATAGTATAGTTGAGTACTCATTAAACAAAAGAAAGATTAATCACTACCACATTTGGTGGTATTGCGCAAAAATCTTAAATAATCTACTCGATACGGTTATTAAAGATAACCTTACAGTTGATAAATTTCAGACGTGGCTTTCCGTATGGACTGATCATTCAATGGGGAGTGATCTTGCAATTAGCGATATTGGGGAAAAGCTTTTACCGAAGTTTTTACACGACGATTTTGGCCCTGATTATATATATGCCGAAAATATAGTTTATGCTATCACCGCAATTAGGGCCGGCGGTAAATCAAATCCCATCACAAAGCGAGACGATGCCGTTATGGCGTGGCAGACCTTTTGGATTCGGAATGCCTTCAAGAAGCATGGACAACTAATCGGGCAGAAATGCCCTCTGCGTGTTGTTTTTGAAATAGCAAATAGGCTACGGAAGGCATTGGAGTATAAGCAAAAGGATTATTACAGGGATTTAGAGATTGAAGATGCTGTTTATCGCCTTAAGGTTGCCAGAGTCTTTGCAGATGGACTAAAACCCGGAGAGATCAAATTTAAAGATGATGAGTATGAATGTGTGATCAAGCAATTTTCAAATGAGCAGCTTAAAGGCGTTGACAGGGAGAACGATTTTTGGAAAATTTATAATCTTGAACCGCAGATTGACCGCGGATGTTTTGCCTTTACGGCTTTAACAAAAGATGCGTTTGCCGCGGAAATAAAACATAAGCTGCCCAAAGGAATTAACTGGCAAGGCGCAGATAAACTTGAACAAAATATTTTGAATGTTCATGAGGGTCTATATTCGGATTATTCGCATATATGGTGCCGGACATTAAAGAGCGGCCCGGAGCATGATAATGGCGCAGAGGATGTTTTGACTCTAATTTTGAGGGATGTTTTGCTTGCTAAGTGCGAAGTGAATCGTGAAGCAGGAAAACAGGTGTCAAGGTCTTTTTTAAAGGATAACAAATATCAATTCCCCATATTCCGGCGTTTTGTGCTTTTATGCATCGATAAGTTCTGGACGGAATATTCCGGGCTTTTGGACGAGTTTATCGAAGTTGTCCCGGAGGTGCTTGAAGAATCTGATTTTGAAGTAGAGATGCAGGATGTTCTTAAAAATCACAATTCCACGTTTAGCCCCGCATCAAAAGCAAAACTGAAAGCTCTAATTAATAATGTCCCGGAATATTATGCGAATAATGACGATAAAAAACTTGCGGCTTATTGGAGGTATACATGGCTATCGCCGTTACGCGAAGATCCTGTTTTTTCTTCCTTGTATGAAGAAGCGATACGAAAGGCGGAGATTAAAGACGCTAAGCCATACGCGCCGGAACGTTCCTCGTTTGAAGGAGGGGGTGTTGGTCATAAATCTCCCTTGTTAAAAGAAGATATTTTGCAGAAGCCAATTGCTGAGATAGTTAAGTATTTGATCGAGTTTAAGGGCGCTGATTTTTGGCACGGCACATTTGAAGGAGAACCGGATAAAGAGGGACTCGCGGATATTCTGCAGGCTGCCGTGAAAGATGATCCGAAAAAATTTACTGCTGAACTATGCGCCTTTATGGATACAGATTATTTTTATCTTCACAGAATATTACGGGGGCTGGAAGAAGCGTGGAATGCAGGTCTTGAGATTGACTGGAATAATATTTTTGATTTTAGCATCGAATATTTGGGCAGAGGTAAAGACACTGCCGTTAAAACGCAGGGAGAAGATAGCGCTAAAATACGGATTGTGGAGGCTATTGCTGCGTTGATTGGCGATGGGGCAAGGGATGATGCCAGAGCATTTGCGCCGCAGTATTTTGATAAAGCGGAGCGGATTTTCGATTTGATGCTTCCGCTGCTAAAAGGCGAGAAGAATCCGGATACGCAAAGAGATGCGTTAACCTATGCCTTGAATACTACACTGGGCCGGACAATTAAGGCTTACGTGTCTTTTTCGTTGAGAGTGGCAAGGTCAACGCAAAAAGAGAGAGGGAACTGGGGGCAAGATAAATTTGAAAGATTCCTTTCCTTCGGGATAGATGGGTATATCTGGTTTGGATGTTATTTGCCGCAGATGAAGTATTTGGACAGCAAGTATACGCTTGAAAAAATAAATTACTTTGCCCAAAAAGACGCCGCTGACCTTGAATGGCAGATGTTTATGGAAGGATATTTGACCGGATCTCGAATATACAAAGATTTATACGGCCTTATGAGGCCAAATTATATAACGGCTCTTCAAAGTACGGTATTTAAAGGCCGCGCGGATGAAAGGCTTGTTGAGCATATTTGTATCGGCTATCTTCAACTTGGCGAGGCATTGGCGAAAAACAATGAAGACGGCCGTCCGAGCTTGTTTTGGAAGATGCTTGACGAGGCTGATACGGACGATAAACGGAGCCGCTGGGAAGAAGTCGCCGGTTTCTTTTGGTCTATATCGGGCAAGAGTTTAAAGAAAGAGGAAAAAGAAGATCAGGAAGAGCCATCGGAAGAGAGCAAGAAAAAAGTCGTATTTTTCTGGGAGTGGACATTTAATAAACAGGATTTCGTTAAGAAAAAATTAGGTGATTTATATGGTGCTTTTTTAAGCCGTATGGCGGAGTTAACAATTTGGCTTGATAAAATTGATAAAACAACAGAAAAATGGCTTTTGCTTTCCGCGCCGTATGTAGAGATTCAGCATAGCTCGGCGTTCTTCATCGAATATTTAACTAAATTTGAGGACGAGGAAAGCGTTAAGCGCATCGGCAAGATATTTCTTAAAATTTTAGAAACGTCTACGCCGACTTTTAGGCAGGAAGATATTCGATTGATTGTTGAACGCCTTTATAAGGCTGGGGAGAAGCATGCCGCGATCAAAGCGGACGCGGATAATATCTGCAATACATATGGCAGGAGCGGAATTCATTTTCTGAAAGACCTGTTTTTTAAGAACCAGAAAACGGCATAAACCGCGCGGCGATGATTTTTCGAAGGAAACAACTTACAAGTTCAAAATGAGATAAACTAAAGATATTCCCATTAATAATGCCTGCGTCTCCTGCCCAATCTTGAATTACATTTAAGTTTTTTGTTATTTTTGAAACTTTTTCTTATAATAAGTGAAAAAAATCACTAAAAAATGAAAATAAATCAGAAATATAATATATTGCAAATAAATAAATTAAAAAATATGCTTAAAAAATATCAAAAATAATTAAAAAATACTCTTGACATTTAACAATGATATGCTATATTAGTGAATAAATTCACCAGTAATGGTTTAAGGTAAAATATGAATAATACGATTGAGCGGATTTGTAAGATTTACGGGTACCTTGCGGTGCAGGAGCAGAGCGGGGCTGATTTTATTTCCTCAAAGGAATTGGCCGAGGCCATCGGTACCACGGAATATACGGTTAGAAAAGATTTCAGCGTTTTGGATATCAAGGGGTATACGAGAAAGGGCTATGAGGTTAAATCTTTAAAGGAAAAATTAGGCGTGAAATTCCGCTTAAATAAAGAGCGCAGGGCTTGTATTGTCGGATTAGGGAGGTTGGGCACGGCACTGCTGGATTATGAGCATTTCCAGAACGACGGGTTTGAGATTATTGCCGGGTTTGACTCCAGTATCAATAAGATAGAAAGGATACAGACGAAGATCGATGTTTTCCCGGTCGGCGCACTGGCAGAGGTGGTAAGCAGCCGGGGGATTGAGCTGGGGATTATCACCGTACCGGCAAAGGCAGCGCAGGAGATTGCCGATGTTTTAATCCGGGCAGGGGTAAAGGGGATTTTAAATTTTTCTCCGGTGAAGCTCAACGTTCCCAAAGATATTGTGCGCCTGGATATGGATTTTACCAACGCGCTCCGATTTATCGCGGCAAAATTTGTTATACAAAACAAATAGCGATAGTGATAAAAGTGTTATGAAAAATTGGATGAAAACATGAAAGAAATCATCACAGAGATCACAGAGAGAGCACAGAGATAATAAACCACGAAATGCACGGTGCAGCGAAGCTATTCGTCAATCTAATGGGTGAAAGTCCCATCACTGTAATTCTTAGTATGGCAGTGTAGTTATATCCGACAGGAATTGTGGTGACGCAATGCCTGAAAGCTCGGAAGTAAAAGTTCTCAATGGGAGGGCGAGCAAAAAGAAGAACCGTAGCGAGAGCGAACAGATTAAGCCCCGAAATCGTGGATGTGGGAGAAGCTAAGCCTTTCGTGTATGGGCGATTGCTATAATACGTGCAGAAGAAACTGAGAAGCGCATGCAGGTAACCTCCCGGGGTATTGAAGGCGGTGATTCTGGAAAGAGTGGCGAAGAAAGCTCGGAAGGTCTGTAAACCAGTCAGGATGAGCCTTGAATGACAAAGACTATCTTTATAACCGAAGAGGGAAAGGAGATAGAGGAATACAGACTGGCGGATGGGGTTGATAAGTGAAGAAGCTAAGAGAGCATAAACTTAGCAGAGCGAGAACCCCTGGGTTCAGAAAAACGTGAAGCAAAGCATCTGCCCAGCACAGAATGGGATAAGGATGGAAACTGAGCGTTACGTCTAAGGCGGGAATCAAACCAGAGCGAAGTGATAGGTGTTCGAGGTTCAGAAATAGCTTATGACATAAGCAAAGGGAAGGATTCATTGCTGGCTGAAATGCATCTGAACTTGAAGCCGTACTGTGGGAAAACCCGATGTACGGAATTTTAAGGAGGATTCTGGAACCGTAGGTAATGGTGAAATTAGGAACCCGCCGCACAACCGAAAGGGTGCGTGAATTGGAAACTCTTTACCTAATATGCTATGCGCCAGAGTTCTACCTGACAAACACACGAAAAGAATGGAGGAAACACCCCCGACAGGACACGAAATGGACAAGAAGATTAGTATAGTATTATATGCTCAAAGCCGCTTTGCGGCTATAATTTTATTCAATGATGAATCAAAAGAAAAATGAATTTTTCTTGTTGGCTTCACATTGAATAAAATGAGTGTTTTCTTTGAAAACACGTGAGCAGAGCAATTTTTCGTGTATTTGGTGTTTTTCGTGGTAAAAAGCTGATCTTTATTATCTGTGCAATCAGTGTAATCTGTGGTTAAAAGAGAAGTAAAAATTTTTGACAGAACGTTTCGTAAAGAAAGGAGTAATATTATGAAAGAGATTTATAATTTTAGCGCGGGGCCGGCGGTTTTACCGAAGGAGGTTTTGAGGAAAGCGGCAGATGAGATGCTCGATTATAAAGGCTGCGGCATGTCGGTAATGGAGATGTCGCATCGCGGCTCGGATTTTATGAAGATATTTGGCGCGGCGCAGAAGAATCTAAGAGAGATTATGAATATCCCGGAAAATTATAAGATTCTGTTTCTCCAGGGAGGCGCGAGCCTGCAATTCGCGATGGTGCCGATGAATTTGATGACGAAGAACAAAAAGGCGGATTATGTGCATACCGGGGAATGGTCAAAGAAGGCGATTAGCGAGGCGAAAAGGTTCGGGCAGGTCAATGTTGTCGCGAGTTCGGAGAAGGATAATTTTACTTATATCCCGAAGCTTGATAAGGCGAAATTCTCTTCTGACGCGGATTATTTTTATATTGTGACGAACAATACCATATACGGCACGGCTTATACGGAGATTCCGGATACGGGTAACGTGCCGCTGGTCGCGGATATGTCTTCCAACATTTTATCCGGGCCGATTGATGTTTCCCGGTTCGGTTTGATTTTTGCCGGGGCGCAGAAGAATGTCGGGCCGGCGGGATTGACGCTGGTCATTATCCGCGAAGACCTCCTCGGCCGCGCCGGAGAAAATGTTCCGGGGATGCTGAATTACAAAACGCAGGCGGATAACGATTCGATGTTTAACACGCCGCCGTGTTATTCGATATATATTGCCGGCCTGGTGTTTGAATGGATAAAGGAAAAAGGCGGGCTTAGCGTGATTGAGAAGATGAATAAGGAAAAGGCAAAGCTTTTGTACGATTATTTAGATGGCTCAAAGCTCTTTAGCAGCCCGGTTAAAAAAGAAGACAGGTCATTGATGAACGTACCGTTTGTGACGGGGGATGCGGCTTTGGATGAGAAGTTTGTAAAACAGGCCGCGGAGCAGGGGCTTAAGACGCTTAAAGGCCATCGCAGCGTCGGCGGGATGCGGGCGAGTATCTATAATGCCATGCCGCTTGCCGGTGTTAAGGCGCTGGTTTCGTTTATGGAAGAGTTTGAAAAAAATAATCGTAAATAAGAGGAAATATCCCTTGCTTGAACGCCGAGGAAAATCCCTTGTGGGATTTCCCTCGGCAAGCTTCGGGATTAATTCGCCCAAATTACTTAGTTAGCTTCGCTCTCTAAGTGATGGGCTCATTAAGGAGGTGCATCATGAATAAGATTTTGACGCTTAATAAGATTGCCATTGAAGGATTGGAGTTGTTTCCGCTGCACAGTTATGAAATAAGCACGGAAACGCATAATCCGGAGGTGATTCTTCTGCGCAGTTATAAGATGAATGATATGGACCTGCCGGAATCTTTGCTGGCGGTGGGCCGCGCCGGTGCCGGGGTGAACAATATCCCGGTAGACAAATGTTCGGAGAAAGGGATTGTGGTTTTTAATACCCCGGGCGCGAACGCGAACGCGGTTAAGGAATTAACGATTGCCGGGCTTTTGCTGTCCTCCCGCGGCATTATCGACGGGGTTAATTTTACGCGCTCTTTGCCGGGAAAGGGCACGGAGGTTCCGGCGCTGGTTGAGGCGAATAAAAAGGCCTTTTCCGGACGCGAGATCATGGGCAAGAGGCTTGCCGTGATCGGCTTGGGAAAGATCGGAGTAATGGTGGCGAACAGCGCGGTGGATTTGGGTATGCAGGTAATCGGCTATGACCCGTTTATTTCCGTGGAGTCCGCCTGGGGGCTGTCGCGGGATGTACAGCGCGCGGAAGGCCTGGAGGCGGCGATATTGGATGCGGATTATATCACGGTGCATACGCCGTTAACAGATAAGACCCGCGGCGTGTTTAACGCGGAAAAGTTCAATATTGTGAAAAAAGGGGTGAGGATTTTGAATCTTTCCCGCGGCGGGATAGTCAATAACGATGATTTGCGCAAGGCAATCGAAAATGGTATCGTCGCGTGTTATGTCACGGATTTTCCCGATGAAGAGCTCCTGTCCATGAAAAATGTGATCACCATCCCGCACCTGGGCGCGTCAACGTATGAGTCTGAACGAAACTGCGCGGTGATGATTGCCAATCAGGTGCGTGATTTTGTGGAAAAGGGGAATATCAAAAATTCCGTTAATTATCCGGACTGCCGGTTGGACCAGAGTACGGATTTCCGCCTCGTGGTAATGCATAGGAATATCCCGAATATAATCAGCCAGATCGCTACGGTGCTTGCCGCCGCGGGCATTAATATTAACGAGATGCTCAATAAAAGCAAAGGGGATCATGCCTGCAGTATTTTTGATGTATCTAATAAGCCCGGGGAGGACCTGGTCAAGGCTATTTGCAAGGTCGAGAGCGTGTCGAAAGTAAGGCTGTTGTGCTTTTAACAGGGGAAAATAATAAAATAATCGCGCACAGTCCTGCCTGCGGCAGGCAGGACTGTGTCTCTGTGTGCGGATAAAAAATTTTGGCTTGGAGATTAACCTAAAGATATGGCAATTAGGCATGATATTAATCAACGGCTTGCCAAATCGAAATTCAGGTCAAGTTTTAGGCTGGGAGGACATGACCGCGCGTATATACAAAAGGCCGGACTGGTAAAGATAGAAAGCCATGCGCGGGATTTTATTCTCAAATTTGGTTACATTTGATTTCTTGCCCCTCTACTGATAGAATATAACGCAGAGGGTTTTTATTTGGAGCATTATTGAAAGAGCTTATATGATTCCAGATCAGGAGTATTTATTAAAGTTAGTTCAGATGCGCATGCCCTTCGGTAAATATAAGGGCTGCTTATTGATTGACCTTCCTGAGCCGTATCTTGTCTGGCTTTCCCAAAAAGGCTTTAAACAGGACGAGCTGGGTAATATGCTCCAATCGGTTTATGAGATCAAGCTTAATGGTCTGGAATATTTGCTTAAACCGATTAGGCCAGGACAAAAACAGGATAAATAGTGGTAAGAAGGGCTGAAAAAATGAAATGGTTTAGAGATTTATCCATAAAAATAAAATTGAGCATCGTGTTCGCGGTTACGATGCTGACGCTTATAAGTATTTGCGCCTGTTTTTTAGTTAATTTTTTAACGCGCGCTTTGATATCCGAAGCAAAAGAGAGATATCTTCAAAAAACCGCGGCGCTTATGACGGAAGTCGATATTATCTTAGCAGGATTTTATAATTGTATCATTGATTTTTCTCAATCAGGAGCTCTGACCAATAAAGAAAACAAGGCTGAAGACATCAAGCAATATCTAGCCCGTAAAAAAAATGAACATAATTTTGATTCGCTATCTTATTTTAATTCAGACAGGATAAGAATAGCTGATACCGACAACATTGGTATCGGTACTCAGCATCCAATAGAGGGATTCTGGCTTGATGTTTTAAATGGGAAAATTTCCGCCGGTAATGATATCCGGTTTGGGTCGGAACGAAAAGTTCCGGTTATATTTTTTGCCGCTCCGGTTTATGGCGCTAAAGAAGAAGGGCTGATCGGCGCGGTTGTGGGTAGAGTTAATATCGCGCAGTTTGACCGTATACTTAAAAACATAAAGTTTGGCGGATTACAGGCGTTTATAATTGATGGAAAAAGAAGGCTGATTTATTCAAACCGGGAAGATTTTAAAAAGCGGATATTAAAAGAATTACCGGAATCTGCGGCGATGAAAAAGGCCTTGAACGGAGAAGAAGGTACGGTTTTTGAGCATCTGCCGGCCCTTAAAGGTGAATTTCTTACCGCCTACGTGCCGGAAAAAGGATATGGGGATTTTACAGGAAACAATTGGTTTTTTCTTGTGTCCGTGGCAAAGGAGCGGGTGCTTGCTCCGATTCTAAAATTAAGAAATCTATTTCTGTTTTTGCTCGGCATAATTTTTGCCGTGATAATTTTAACCGCCTGGATTTTCGGCACGGCACTTTCAAGGCCGCTATTAAAATTGACCGGGATTGTAAAAAGGATCGCTAATGAAGATCTTGATATAGAGATTAAATACGACAAAACAAGGAAGGATGAAATCGGACAGCTATCCGGGGCATTTGAGACGATGGTTCAGGATTTAAGGAAATCAACGGTTTCGGTGGTCAGGCTTAATCAAGAGGTTTCCGAGCGCAGGCAGATGGAGGCCCGTCAAGCATTATTGGTTCGGATATTAGACGTGCTTAACCAAAGAGCTCCAAAGGTAAATACAATCCAAAAAATCATCACTTTGATTAAGGAATTTATCCAATTCGATGCTATTGGCATAAGGGTTAAAGAGGGAGAGGACTTCCCTTATTATCAAACAAACGGATTTCCCGAAGAATTTGTAAAGGCAGAAACGTATCTTTGTGGCCGCGATCAGAAAGGCGAATTAATTCGCGACTCACAGGGGAATCCTTATCTTAAATGTATGTGCGGAAATATAATTTGCGGCAGGACTGACCCAAAGAAACCTTTTTTTACCCAAAGGGGAAGCTTTTGGACCAATTGCACAACCGAGCTTTTGGCAACTACCCCGGAGGCCAGGACGCGCAACCGTTGTAATGGCGAAGGATATGATTCTGTTGCGCTTATCCCGCTGCGCTCGGATGATAACATTATTGGGCTTTTACAGTTGAATGATAAACGCAAAAATATGCTTACTCCGGGATTAATAGAATTTTTTGAAGAAGTCGGAAATTGTATCGGGATAGCTCTGTTGCATCAAGAGGCAGAAGAAAGATTACGTCAAGCCGAAGAAAAATACCGCGTCATGGTCGAATACTCCAATGACCTTATCTGGGTTCTGGATCGGAATGGAAATTTTACTTATATTAATAAAAAGGCGGAAGAGTCCAGCGGGTATAAATTAGCGGATGTGTTGGGTAAAAGTTTTGCGCCAATGATACCTCCCGAAACTTTACCCAGGATAACCGATATTTTTATTGAGACGTTAAACGGTAAACCGCAGCAATATGAAGTTCTGGTTTGCGGGTTAAACGGTTCGAATTTTATGTTATCGGTGAACACCGCGCCGATTTATGAAAACGGTAAAAGTGTCGGTACGGTTAGCTTTGGGCGCGATATTACGGCGCACAAGAAAATGGAACAAGAACTGGGTACTCATCGGGATCATCTTGAGAATTTGGTAAAACAGCGTACGCAGGATTTGGAGGTGTTTTGTTGTGCGGTATCGCATGATCTCCAGGCGCCGCTTCGGGCGATTGAGGCTTTTTCCCGGGAAATTGCAAAATCAGGCAAGGATAAATTTTTTGACCAGGAATGCCAGGATTTGTTTTTCCGGATTACGGCGAATGCGAAAAACATGAAAGTGGTTATTAATAAACTTATTTCCATGGTTTATTATCAGCAGATGGAAGTCTCAAAAACCGGGATTAATATGCAGGGGTTGTTAGAAGAGACATATGAATATATTCAAGAAACTCTTTCCGGGAGGAAGGTTAATTTTCAGATAAAGGCGATGCCGGACGCATATGCTGATCCGATATTACTGAAAGAGGTTTTTTTGAATTATTTGACTAATGCCCTGAAATTCACGGCTAAGCGCGAGATAACGCAGATAGAGGCCGGCGGATGGGCGGAAGAAAAAGAAAATGTGTATTATGTTAAAGATAACGGTGCGGGATTTGACATGAAATATATCGATAAGCTGTTTATTATCTTCCAGAGGGTGCATTCGCCAGATGAATTCCAGGGGACAGGAATAGGCCTTTCTCTGGTAAAGCGATTGGTCGGGATGCACGGAGGCCGGGTCTGGGCTGAAGGTAAGGTGGGAGAGGGAGCAACCTTTTATCTATCCCTGCCGAAACAGGAAGATTGATCGGCTTTCCCAAAAGGGTTTTAATTTCGGAATAGCAGTTAAACGGTACAGGTTCTTAAAATGAAACGTTTTAAAAGATATTTTCTTAAAGATATAAAAATATTCAGTACCATATCAAGCTTGTTTCTCGTGCTGCTTACCGGATACATAGACTATGTTACCGGCTATGAGTTCGGGTCTTTCAGAAAAAAAGCAAAGAACTTATGGAGTTCATTGTCCATGATTTGCGCAATCCGATAGCGGTTATCTCTATAATTCTTGATCATCTGCTGCTGATCGATAGCCGGGGGTTGACCGAGCGGCAGAAGGAGGATGTCAATGCCTGTAAGGCGGCGACTAAAAGAATGGCTACGCTGATTAATTCAATCCTCGATTTATCACGCTTGGAGAACAAAAAGATGAGCTTGGAAATAAAAGAGGTCAACGTGGAAAAACTGTTGGAAAGCGCGCTGGATGAAGTATCGGTGTTCGCAAAAAGCCGGCAGATAAAATTGGAAAAACGCGTTGAGACACAACGAGAAACTTTTTATACGGATTATAGAGTGATGGTTCGTGTCCTGGTGAACTTGTTGAGTAACGCGATAAAAGTAAGCCTGGAAGGTTCGGAAGTATCTGTTATTGTCAATACGGACACGGATACAGCGGTCAAGTTTAGCGTTATAGATCAAGGCCCGGGAATCCCGAAAAATATGACGGATAAGATATTCGATAAATTCGTTCAATTGAAAAACAGGAATTTAGGGGTTGCCGGAGAAGGCAGCGGCTTAGGCCTGACTTTTTGTAAATTGGCAGTGGAAGAATTGGACGGCCGTATATGGATAGACAGCGAAGAAGGCAAAGGTACGGCGGTAAGATTTACCTTGCCTGCGGGTAAATAAGATATTCCATGGTTGAATTACGCAATATTTCCAAATCATTCGCGGAGCAGGAGCTTTTCCGGGATGTCTGTTTTACGATCGGCAGTAATGAAAAGATCGGCCTTGTCGGGCGCAACGGCCACGGCAAGACGACCTTGTTTTCGCTGATCAACGGGACACTGCATCCTGACGCGGGAACGGTAGTTGTACCGAAGAACTACCGCATTGGCTGGCTGGAACAAACCATCCGCTTTTCTAAAGATACGGTTCTCGCCGAGGTATGCCTCGGCCTGCTGGAAAATGAACGCGATGCCTTTTGGAAGGCGGAAAAGGTGCTGCACGGCCTGGGATTTTCCAACGCGGATATGCAGCGGCATCCGCGGGAATTCTCCGGAGGGTTTCAGGTGCGGATTAACCTGGCGAAGATCCTTGTATCCGAGGCAAACCTGCTGCTTCTTGATGAGCCCAATAATTATCTTGACGTGGTCGCGATCCGCTGGCTTATCCGCTTTTTACGGGAATGGAGCGCAGAGCTGGTGCTGATTACGCATGACCGCGGTTTTATGGACACGATTGTCACGCATATCGTCGGTATTCACCGCCGCAGTGTGCGCAAGATAAAAGGCACAACGGAACGCTTTTATCAACAGATTGTCCAGGAAGAGGACGTGTATGAAAAGACCCGTTTGCGTGATGCGCGCAAGCGCCGCAAGACAGAGTTGTTTATCAGTAAGTTCCGCGCCAAGGCGCGCCAGGCCGGAATGGCACAGTCCCGGATTAAAACCCTGGAAAAACAGCAAATAAAGGAAAAGCTTGATTCGGTCGAGACACTGGATTTTTCTTTTACGGCCGCGGCGTTCGCCGCGCCGGTAATGCTCAGTGTTGAGGGCCTGGGATTTTCTTATGATAAAAGCCGGCCGGGATTATTTGAAGATATTTCTTTTAACGCAGGCAGAAAGGAACGCCTGTGCGTAATCGGGAAAAACGGCAAAGGTAAGTCGACCTTGCTGCGGCTGCTTGCCGGAGAGTTGCCGCCGGTAAGCGGAGTGATTAAGCCGCATCCGAAGCTGGAGGTTGGTTATTACGCGCAGGCTAATGTTGCGCAATTAAACCCGGAGCGTTCGGTGTTGGAAGAAATCATGAGCGCGGCCCCGAACAGCCTGCCGCAGAGGGCGCGCGCGGTCAGCGGCGCGCTTATGTTCAGCCAGGACCTGGCGTTAAAGCCGGTGCGCGTTCTATCCGGAGGAGAAAAAAGCCGTGTGCTGCTGGGAAAGATTCTGATGAAACCGTGCAATCTGTTGCTTCTTGATGAGCCGACCAACCATCTGGATATGGAATCAAGCGAGGCATTGTGCGCGGCAATTGAGGCGTTTGAAGGTTCGGTGATTATGGTGACGCATAATGAGTATTTTCTGGAACGCATTGCCGAACGACTGATTGTGTTCGACGAAAACGGAGCGCGTTGTTTCGAAGGCGGTTACCGTGATTTTCTCGAGCAGGTCGGCTGGCAGGATGAAGACTTTGGTTCGAAGATGGCGGTATCGGAGGCTAACGCCCTAACGCAGCGGCAGCTACGCAAACGCCGCAGCGCGCAGCTGCGCCAGGAACGCTCCCGCGTGCTGGCTCCGTTGGAGAAAGAGATTGAGCATCTGGAAAAGAGGATCAGCGGCCTGGAAGAAGAGTTACGTAAGACGAATGAAGGGCTGATTATTGCCGCGCAACGCTGCGACCCTGCGGCGATTGCCGGGCTTAGCCGCCTTAGCAAGGAACTGCCGCGGGGGATTGACGCGCAATACGCGAAGCTTGACGCGGTATTCCGCGACTATGAATCACGCCGGGAAGAATTCAACCGCGAGCTGGCGGATATCGACAAAGAAGATAGCGAGCAGTAGCGGCTGCAGGCTGCAAGCCTCAAGGCTCAGGCCGCAAAGAAAAATGCGCCGTGGTAGTGACGCAGGCAGTGCTTATTTCTCTTAGCGCCTATCCTTTGATTTTGCTGTGCCGGCCGCTGGGGCATTTGTTTTTTGGACGGCAGTGGTAGGTATATTTTTTGTGTTCTCCTTTGTTATTTACTGGCGGTATCAGGGCGGTAAATGGAGAGACATCGATGTGCTAAGCAGGGAGCCGGAACCGTTCAGCGTGGATGTGTTCGGAGAACCTCCGGTACAATAAGGAGACGGCAATGATCGATATGAATAAAAAAGAAACAATACTTATTACCTGCGGCCGCGGCATTGTGCCTTATCTGCGCCATGAGGTGGAGTCTCTGGGGTATCCGGTGCTCTCTGCGCACGATACGGGGCTTGAGGTGCAGGCGTCTTTCGCGGACACGCTGCGGCTTAATCTTTGCCTGCGTACAGGCCTGCATGTGATGTATCTGCTTAAAAAGTTTTCCTGCCGCGGGCCGGACCAGCTATACCGCGAGGTTGGCGCATTGGCCTGGGAAGAGATTATCAGCCCCGCGGAATATCTGAGCGTGGTCTCGGTTACGGATACGCCGGAAATTAAAAATTCCATGTTTGCCAGCCAAAAGGTGAAAGACGCGGTTGTTGACCGCATCGTAAAGAAACAGGGCAGCCGGCCCTCTTCCGGGCCGGAGCGCGACAATGTGGTTATTAATCTTTTTTGGAAAAAAGACCGCTGCTGGCTGTACCTCGATACGTCCGGGAACAAGCTTTCCGATCGAACCTACCGCAAGATTCCGCATAGCGCGCCGCTGCAGGAAACCCTGGCCGCGGCAGTGCTGTTTGCCTGCGGGTACGACGGTTCCGTTCCCCTGGTCAACCCCATGTGCGGAAGCGGTACGCTGGCGATAGAGGCCTGCCTTATTGCCCTGCGGCGGGCGCCCGGGCTTTTGCGGGATAATTTCGCGTTTATGCATTTGAAAAATTTCAATGAAACAGACTGGCGAAACCTGCGCGGTGAAACCGCCGCGCTTTGCCGTAAACATCCGGCTTCGCGCGTTATTGCCTCGGATATCGATAAGCAGGCGATCGAGATCGCGAAGAAAAACGCGCGCGCCGCCGGGGTGGAGGAGATGATTGAATTTCATGTCTGTGATTTCAGCGAAACGCCGGTTGCAGCGGGAAACGGGATTGTCATCCTGAACCCGGAATACGGCCTGCGCCTGGGAAAAGATAAAGAGCTGGGGCAGGTTTATAAATGCATCGGAGATTTTTTTAAACAAAAATGCCCCGGCTATACAGGATATGTTTTTACCGGCAACCTGGCCATGGCAAAGCAGGTAGGCCTGCGTACCAGCCGCCGCATCCCGTTTTTTAATGCCCGTATAGAGTGCCGGCTTTTGGAATACCAATTGTATGAAGGCAGATAGCCTGAATTTAGAGGAGACTGGATAAATGGCGGGGATTTTTATCGTTAATAATCCGCTGGTGAATATAGCAGTATTTCTCCGGATTATAGGCGCTTAAAACATACTTGCATTTGGGGAATTTGCAAATTCTTCGTCTCTTGATGTAGCTTATTTTTTTCATTAATATTATTATACCACTAAAGAAGCGTTACCGGTGAATAATTTTTTAAATTGTTTTGTTAATCTGCCGCCGGCGGCGTAATCCAGGCCAGTGGGTAATGCGGCGCTTTATAACCCATTGTAAATACTTATGTTGCAAAAAATCCCTTTTGTTTGCAGGAATTATTTTTTTATGGTATACTTTATTGCTTTTTTAGATTCAAACATTCAAATAAAAAGGAGAAAAATGATGCGGGAGAAAAGAAACAAAATTTGGTTAAAAATAACGGCTTTTACGGTTATCCAGGTGTTTATTTTATTAGGCGCGCAAGGTTCCTTCGCCGGTGCGGCGATTAGAGAGGATATGCAGGCGGTTAAATCAACACTTGCGCCTAATATAGGTATCAGTGGTTCCGGTATACGTCTTGGATTTAAAACCGCTGGATTGGAAGGGAATGACCATTCTAAATTAGAACTGCCTGAGCCAGGTGTAAAACAAGAAGAAAAAAAGACCGTTCTTTTGGTAGATGATGAACCGAAAATACGTGAATTATTCAAAGAGATATTGGAATCTGCCGGCTATAAGGTAGTTACCGCTTCAGATGGCCAGGAAGGGTTAGAAAAATATAGAAAGAATATGCCTGACTTAGTAATTACAGATTTAGATATGCCGAAAATGGAAGGGAATGAACTCGCCGTTGAAATTAGAAAAATAAACCCGGTCCAGAGAATTATTCTGGTATCCGGAGAGCCGCAATACATGCTTGATAAGCTTAAAAAAGAAGTTGGATTTAATGGAGTTATGCAAAAACCTGTTAAGATAAAAGACCTTGAAAAAGTGGTAAGTGATGTTATTTCTGCCGAACTTACATTAAATGAGATTAAGGCGATTCGCGGGATGGCTCAAGAAGCGCGGCAAAGGTTGATGCCGCTATTATCAGAACAACAAAAAAACATTCTGGAAATTGTACCAGGTCATTTTGACCCGAGATTTTATCTTTCTCATCTTTTGGAAAAAGATATTCGCGGACAAACCTTTATTGTCCGGCCGGATATCAATATTCTTGATCTTAAAGGCGGGATTAAGTCTTTAGCACGGTTGGAGCAATCAATGCCTACGATTAAATTCATCACAGAAAAAGGCGGCAGGGTGGTTTTGATATTTCACGTCGGAAAACCAAAAGGAAAGGTTGTCTCGGCTTTGTCGGCAAAGAAAATAGCGGACGAGGTTGGGAAAAAACTTGAGAAAAAAGTAACCTTTGTCCCTGCGCAAACACAGGATGACGGCAGCGGAAGTATAGTAACGGAAGAAGCTATAAAAACGGTAGAATCCATGAAAGACGGCGACGTGGTCATGCTTGATAATGTCCGCTTTGATCCGCGCGAAGAAGCCGGAGAGATGTCTTTGGCTGAAGAGTATGCCAAATTAGGCAAATACTTTGTTCTGGACGGCTTTGGAGTTATCCACCGCGGCAGCCAGGCCTCATTAAAGGCCGGCGGAGTTAAAGAGATTATACCTTTAAAAGGCCTTTTAGTGGAAAAGGAAGAAGAAGGTTCCTGGGGGGCGATAAGCCCTGAAATGCCTGTGCTGAATATATTTGGCGGAGCAAAGATTATAGATGAAGTGAAGAGAGATGAAGCAGGCAAGATTAAAGAAAAAGGCAAGATAACTCTGATTGAAAAAACAATCCAGCGTTTTCCAAATGAGCCGAATACAGCGCCGGATAAGATGAATAAGATTTTCATCGGCGGCAAGATGGCGTTTTATTTTATTGCCGCCTTAAAGGAATTGCTGGACGATAGTAGAGTTGATGCCGAAGCCTTGCAGCGATTAATGCCTGAGGGTTTAGTGAGCCAGTTAAGGGGTAAGGAAATTTCCTTTGGCAAGAGTATTGATATTAAAAACACGAAAGGAAAAATCCGGGATTTAGAACCGGGTAAAAAACTTAAAGAGGAAGTAACAGATCGCGACCAGATAGATATTGCGAAAAGGATTCTACTTACAGCTATAACAAACAATGTTCCGCTGCTTTTGCCGGTTGATTTTGTTGAGGCGGAACAGTTTAATGCAACGAGTGATGAGATTAGCAATACCGTTGGTGTGAATATTAGTGAAGGCAGATATGGGTTTGATGTAGGTAATAACACTTATGAAGATTTAATATCAGAACTGCAAACAGGGAATTTCCGTACCGTAAGCTGGAATGGGCCGCTTGGATTGAGTGATATAAAGAGCCGGGATGGGAAATATGTGTTTGATAAGTCTCATAAGTTTGTAAAAGAAATCGCCGGGTTAACGGGGAAAGGTGAGATTAAAACCTATATCGGAGGAGGCGAGACAAGGAAGGTCGCAGAAGATGATTCTGTTGTGGATTTTTTAACGTGGGCTTCTACCGCGGGCGGAGGGTATCTTGATTTTGTTGAAACCGGCGGAAATTCTTCAGCGTATCGTATTTTCGACAGGTATATAAATCCGGAAGATTCGGCTAATAAATTGGCTAATGAGTTGCCTGGGATATCAGAGAAGGTGCCGCAAGCCGGTCGAATCAGGCATACAAGTGAGGCAAAAAACTTGATTCTACAGGCGATATAAATATATGGACTACGTAATTTCGCGAGAGTTCCCCACCTGTAAGGGCGGGGTTCTTCATTACTAATGGTCTTTTTTAAGGCGTTGGTTAACGGGATTGCCGCAGAAAGCGCGAAACCTAAAGAATTTTTGCTTGCTACCGGATGATATCGGCAGTAATATGAGTAGCATACGGAAGATACGCATACGCTTATAAATTTATAAACCAGTCCTGCGGCGGCTCCTTTAGCGTTTTTAATGCGTTCAATAAGCCGTCGCGTTTGTTTAAAGAGGTTTTAATACAGGCCAGGGATGTTTTGCCAGGCAGACGGCGTTGCCGCAACAGACGCTAATCTCTCAGGTAAAGAGACTGGAGCAGTGAGCGCTTTTTCCAGTATATTTTTGAAATCCGCGCTGCCTGTATTTAAGGCCGGAGAGAGCACGCCGGTACCGGCATATCGCGGGCAGTACGCAGCATCAGGCCGGATGCATACCTGCGCAAAAGCCGGGCCTTTCCAGACAGAAAAGATGACCAGTAAAAATAACACGTGTTTTTTCATAACCTTAATCTTAAAAATAAAAAAAAGTATACCATATAAAATAATTCCGCGCTACAAGCCGGGGGGTATGCGGAAAACATCAGCACTGCGGAAAAAATTGCTTGCCTATGGCTGGGAATTTGGCGATAATTGTATGTGTTTTAAAAAGGAGGGAATAGACAGGCTATGAGAAGACATTTGCGGAATATTCTGGTCTTGGGATTATGCGTGAGCTTGCTTAGCGGCTGCGCGGCGGTTATTGCCGGTGCCGGAGGTACGGCCTTGTGGCAGCATGGAAAGATAGTTTCGGAAGAGCCGAAATCTCTGGCGCAGGCAAAGGCCGCGGCAAAAGAGGCGTTAAAGGCGAAAAAAATTACAGTTAAGGATGAAGTGGCCAGGGATAATTTCGTGCAGCTGCGCGGCGAGGACAAAGACAAGAACCGGGTCGCGGTGGATATTATGGAGACAGGCAAAGAGGCAACGCGGATCGAAGTACGCGTGGGCGTGGGGCTGCGCGCGCCGGCCAAGGAATTGCTGCTTGAGATTAAAAAGCATCTTTATAAGGAGTCAAAATTTAAATTGTTTTAATCCGCTTATTTGTAAATAGCGGGCTAACCGGTTAAGGGGGAAATAGTTTATGAATTGGGATAGCGAGGAAAGGAGAAGTTTTACAAGGGCAAAATTTCCCTGCGAAATAAGTATCAGCGATTCTAAAAAAGATATAATTTCTGCTCATACGGAAGATATCAGTGCCGGGGGGATAAGGGCTATAGTCAAAGAGAAACTCGGCCTGAATTCTATAATTGAGTTATGTATCCACGGGATAGAAAAAACACCGATTGTTTGCCAGGGAAGAGTGAGGTGGATATTTAAAAAGAAGCATTCTTTTTCTTCTGGCGGGTTTCTTTACGACACCGGCATAGAATTCTGCCGAATGAAAAAAAAAGACATCGCGGCGATTAAAAGGTTTGTTGTCTCCCGGATTTCTGAGGAAACGAAAGGCAACCCAAAAAAGCTAAGTTAATCCGGCCTAATTATTTGTCATAATCCTTCCGGAAGCAAAACTGCACGCACTTTTTGAGATAATTGAAAGAGACGGGGATTATACAATGTTTTATCATCCGCGGCGTTGCTTTACAATTGACGCGCCTGTTGATACGGCCATCGGCAAAATTTTACATGAATCATATAGCAAAAGGCGGATTGTTCCTCAATTTTTGGACTTAACGACGGATCTGGGCGTTCCCACATATCGTGCTTTTGTAAAAATTAATGGCAGTGTGGTAAGCGGCAGCGGGACGCATTTAAACGCGAAGATTGCTGTTACCCGCGCTATTTGCGAATTGAATGTAAAGCTCGCGGTTTATGAAAAGGATTATGGCCTGGGCAATCTGTCTTCCGAGCTTGCTTCAAACCGCGTTTTAAAGCTTGAGGACCTTCCAAATTATTCAACCGCAAGCGTTAAACGGGATTTGGAGTTAACAGAGAGGTTGTTATTAGCAAATGGATTTAATCCAAACACTTCTTTTGATAAGCGCAATGTTGAAAAAACTAAAGAAAATTTTTTAGAGTGCGCTATATAAATAAAATAATTCAGCCTTCTATAAAAAATGATTGTTAATGCGTTAATTTGAACATGCATATCCGTGGGCGTATGTTACCGACTTTTCCATGGGGATTATGGTCAAAAAAAATGAAATGGTTGTTTCGGCTTGTGCCGCGGAGTCTTATATTTAACGGAGATACGATGTAAGGCATTAAGTTTCCCGTTGCTTCATTAATAAATGTTACCGAAAGGGGTAGTCGTTGAATC
>JAHIOQ010000010.1 GCA_018895275.1 Candidatus Omnitrophota bacterium | reverse complement strand
GCGTGCGTATCAGGCGGCCAAACCCCTGCCGTAACATAACAATGGCCAGGGGAAGCTGATAATGCAGGAACGGGTCCTTGTTCCGCGCAGCAAGGCGTTCCATTTTTGCCTCAACAATCGGCTCATCGGGAACGGCAAAAGGAAGCTTGGCGATAATAACGCATTCCAATGCCTTTCCGGGAATATCTATTCCCTGCCAGAATGAAGTTGTCCCTAAAAGAACCGCGTTATTCGCGCGTTTAAACATTGCCAGGAGTTTATAGCGCGGAGCATCGCCTTGTTTTAACATATCCAAAGAAGCCTTATCCTCTCCGAAAACCATGGAAAATATATTCATTTTTTTTCTTTTGTCTTTTTCGCAAAGGCAAAAGAAAAAATTGCGCCTTCGGCGAAAAATACTCCTTTAGTAAATCAAATAGAGCCGCCCCATAGAGTAAACAATCTCCTTATCCGTTTCACGACTGGCGCCGACGACAAACTGCGTAGTGTGTTTTACCCCGCTATAAGCAGCACCCTTTGCCGTCAAGCGGCTGATAAGCTGAATCGGCTGCAGGATGTCCCGGTTGTAATTCTTGCTCGTGCGCAAATGCCGGAAATGCTCTTCTGCCGGAACCTCAATGTTTAATGATACCGCGCTCGCTAAAGACAATGCCTCGCGGATAGCCGCCTCGGACGCGCCGGGTATAATCTTAAGATGTATATATCCCCTGAAATTATGACGGCGCAGCGGGCAGTATTTACAGTTATTGACACATTATCCCGCCATTCGTGCGTCCTGCACTCATAACGCGGGATTATTTCATCCTAAAATAAAAAAAACTCCGCCGGTCATAATTTGACCGACGAAGGTTTTACTTTTTTTATCCTTTGAGATTCTCAGTATCCCTTTTCATATAACTCTCCGCGGCAGTATTGTCAACCCCAAACATCTTTTGCGCGGTTATAACTTGCGCCAGGAGATAACCTGCACGGTGGATCCCGGCTGTATCACGTCGCGAATCGCGTTCATATAATCAAGATCATATTCAATGTCCACGCTGCCGTTAAGGCGTACGCCGTCGCTGCCGGACCATACCCCTCCATGCACATTAAGCCCGTTTCCGCCACCGTTTACGCGAAATTGCCCCGTACTGTATACACAGCCGTCAATCTGTCCGTTTCCGTTGATCACGGTCTCCGAAGTGGAAGAAGGATTCGTCGTTACGTCCCCGACAACCAGTAAAAAACCGCCGATCGTGCCGATGCTTCCGTTTAACACCAGGTCCGTTTCCACATATACGACGTTCGGAACCCACTTTGTCGGATCCGCGTCCGTATTATCAAACCAGAAAGTCGCCGGAAAAGGCGGATTGCCCGCGGCAATCTCTATAGAAGTATATACATTATCGCTGCCATCGGGTTTTATCTGGCTTGCCGCGATTGTTCTCAATGAGTCATAGTCAAGTTTAATTAAAGGATTAATTGACACATCCGCGGTTGCCGTGCCGGTAAACAATAACGGATCCAGAGCCGCCGGAAGCAGGGATCCCCCATAGATAATATTCCCGTCGATATCATAGGCATTGCCGTTAACGCGTACGTTGCCCGCCGTATAGATAGCGTTCTCCCAAAAGCTGTCCGGCAAATCGCGTTTTGACACATATGCTTCAAGATGTACCGTGCTCGCCGCCTGGGACTGGCTGGGCGTATACCCCCAGCCTTCAACTTTCCAGCGTTTCGCTGCCTCCAGTATGGTTGTAGTATAGGTATATTCTCCCTGTATATTACCAAACTGGTCGGTTAAAGACACATTGACCTCTCCCGAGATATCCGCGGGTAATTTGGAGACCCCCTTGTCAATTGCCGCCTCCGCGCAATAAAACGCAAGCATTCCCTGTTTTTGCCGCATGGTTGCTTTTGCCTGCCACATGTTCCTAAAAACAAAAACTCCAAGAAAAACAAACAATACGCTAACCACAAGGTACATTAGAATCAACAATACGCCTTTTTTATTTTTAAACATAATATCGCCCCCCTTTTTTTTTATGGCTGCCTGAATTTGACCGTCGTGCGCAGCACCGTTGACAAGATCAATCCCGCTTGTTTTGCTCCGCTGACTTCCTTACAAAGAAACAAAATAATTCTTATCGTTCCCACATTCTTGGTAAAGTTTACGCCGTAATCTAAAAATCCGTCGCTATTATCCATGGGGGCGCTTGCCGTACCGTCGTTCTCGCCGGCATCCAGCAAATTATTATTATTCGTATCTTCCGTGGCAATATCATTTGCCAAAACACGGCCGCCGGTGCGGTTTATGGTGATTACCGTTACGCCGTTCGCCTCCAGGAAATTAAGCTGTGTGGCTGTTGCGGAAATAAACGTAAGCGGAAATATGTTCGCGCCGGCATAATAGTCTATGGATGAACCGTAATCAACATAGCGGCGCAGCTGTTTCGTCCCCTCGGAAGTTTCGTAAGCGCAATAGAGAACCAGGGAACGCCAGTCCGCCAGATTATTCACAGCTAGATGCATGTAATAATTATCCGCGCTGCCATCTTCTCCCGCTACCAAGCTATCCCCGCGGGAAGAGGCAAACCACACTCCCTGCACATATTCTCCGTTTAGGGGATCAACAAAGATGAACGTATCCGCAAACCCGCTGGAAACCTCCGTAAGCTCTCCGGCCATTTCAATCATTGCCTTCTGCGCGCTTTGATACAAGTCTGTCTGCGCCTGAGAAATCTGCCAAGACATACGGGATGAAGACAGTATCGTCAGAAGCACGAGCATAATAAATATAAAAAGGACAGAAACAATTAAAGTCTCAATTAGAGAAAAGGCCTTGCGTGTTAAAAATCCTTTACGCATAAACATCTATCATCCTTTAATGTTTTGTCAAAAACGTAACAAGGCGTTCGGTATGAACCCGTTCTCCTGCTCCCCGCCAGGTAACCGTTACCGTTACCTTAATGGGGTCCGCGGCAATGTTTTCGTAATTAACCTGAACTGTTTCCTGCGGCAGGTTATTATATCCGCCGACAAACCCGCCATTCGGATAACTCGCCACCAGATTCGTCACATCGAAGGGGTCGATGTTTCTCATGTTTTCCAGGATACTGCGACCGTCACAGATGGCAATAACCGAACTTTTTAATTGCTCATTTAAAACAAAGCCGGCATTATAGACCCCAAAGAATCCGCCGATAACGCCGGTCAATATCAGGCAGACAATCATGACTTCCACAAAAGTGAAGCCTTTTTGTTCTCGCTTCAATGCTTTCCCCCGCATAAACATTCTCCCCTGTTATCTTGCAACACAATGTATCATACCACAAATTACCTTTTTTTTCATGTACTACTTTTTGCAATGTACTACTTTTTGCAATAAGAAGCAATATATTTACCCACTTCATCCGCAACCCCTTCGGCCATAATACGATACCCCTTTGCCGTGCAATGGCCGTCACTCACGAAATATTCATCGATCGTATGTTCTCTTATCAGTCCGGAAAAGCACTGCTTAACATTGACAAAACCAACCTTATTGCTATCCGCCTCTTTTTTAACATAATCCGGCACAAAAACCGGGTAGCCGGAAAACAACAATGTCACATCATTCTGCCGGCAAATACGAATAATATCACTTATTTTTTGCCGGCATGCCTCGCTATTAAAGATTTCGAAATCTCTGCCGGCGGTATCGCGGCATAAAGTTACACTCATCCTTTTATCTTTGGCTTGATCTGTTTCATCCTCCATTGCTCTTTTTCTCCTGATATCCGGTGAAAACTCGGCCTCTTCCGGCAACGTAACCGACAGGTCTTGAGAAATAAAAAAATCCGCGTTTTTTATGCCCTTTATCGCCTCCTCTGAGCCGGGATTACGTTCCAAAACCAAAGAAAAATACCCGCGCGCCTTTTGAAAATCCCGCCCTGCCTTATACATATTGGCAAGGCGTAAATCCAGGGCAATATCGTTTGGAAAAAATCTTTTCAGATAAAGGTACACGGGAATTGCCTTTTCCGGGCCGCCCCATTCGCTGAATAACCCGTCCAGTTCCGTGTAGGTTTGCGGCGTAATCTTATCCGAACATCTTGCTTCCAGTAAAGACTCCAGGGTTAATTCATATTGTTTTTCCGCACGGCATTCCCGGCCCAAAGCAACCAGTTCCTCTGCTCTCTCATTAGAACCGCCATCAATACCTCTTGCCTCTAACAGCGCCTGAAACGTCAACTCATATTGTTTTTCACGGCGGCATTCCTTTCCTAAAACAACCAGCTCATCATATGCTTCATGCGCATCAGTATTAATACGGACCGCCTTTGATAGTGCCTCCAGCGTTAATCCATAGCGCTTTTCTTTACGACATTTCCGGCCTAAGATAATCAGCTCATCATACGCCTCTTTTTTTTCGCAATCAATGGACGCGGCAACCAGCAGTGCCTTAAGCGCCAGATCATCTCTTTTATTTTTCCGGCATTCGCGGGCCAAGACAATTAATTCATCATATATTTGCTTGACCTCCTCTTTTATTAACGAGGCAGTAAGTAAGGCGTCCAGAGCCGTATCGTAATCTTTGCGTAATCGGCAGTCTCCGGCTAAATCAATAAGCGTTAAATAAATAAGTTTCATCTCCGAGGAACTTACCATGCGCAATGTCTTTTCTAAGATTACATACGCATCATGCAAACGGTCCGTATCTTTATAACAAAGCGATAATTCCGCATATCCCCGCCCCAGCTCAGGCATCAATTCAATACATTTTTGACAATAATCCTCCGCCTTCACGTATTCTTTTCGTCCCCGGCACGCGTTTGCCTGCATAAACATGTCAAAATACCGCCGCAGCTTATATAATGAATCCGTTCCGGACGGCATTAGTTTCGAAAAGAGGGGATACTCTCTTAATGCCGTGTTTAGATTATACATGATAATGCCGAACAATTTACATGTCTTTAAGTGCTTTAAGAATTCGGGTATTTTCCGGCAGGCCATATATGCATCAACATCAACCCCTGCAAGGTTCCAGCGGTCGTTCATCCCGATCATCACGATTGCCATGTCCGCAGATGTTTCACGAATCAGCTGCGGCATCCTTTCCGCGAGCATCGTCGAATTCAGGCCCGGCTGCCCGTAGTTCAGCACTTGGATATTCAATTGCGGATACCTCTGCCGCAGTATTTCCTCCAGCTGCGCCGGATAACTTTCCTCTTTTGGGACACCCAGGCCGTAGGTGAACGAATCTCCCGCGCAGATAATCCGCAGTCCATGCTTGTCGGTTTGCCGCGGAACCCGCGAAAAACGCCGCGCGGCAATCTGCGCGCCTATCTGCAACCCGGCCTCCAGCATTGCAAGGCTCAAAACAACCCCTAGGAATATCAAAAAAAATTTCTTCTTCATCAATATACTCTCTTCGCGAAAGGCAAAACCTCACCCCTGTTCTCCCCTAGACAACATGAAAGATATAATCCATATCAAGGCAATGCTGGGCAAAAGAAAAATTCGGGTATAAACCGCATAAGCCGGCAATGATAGCAGGACAAAACCAATCATACTGAAAATACTTACCCCCCAGGCAAGTACCGAATATTCAAGCTTACCGCTTCGTTGCCTCAGGCCGGCAATAAGCAGCGCGTATCCACCCAGAGCAAATAGATAATCCCGCATCTGGAGAACGACAAAATTAATCGATTGGTTCATCGTAAACACAACCGGACGGAATAAAATAAAAGGATATATGATTAAATATCTTAAGGACGGATAATTGTATAAGGCGGCATGTCCGCCGTGACGATTAAGATGCGCTGAAGTTAAACAGCGCATCCCGGAAAAAAAATCTGTATATAACAGCGGATTGCCGGCAACAAAAACCGCAAGGCTCAACGCAAACACGAAAGCAATAGCCAAAACCGTTTTTGCCCGCCCGAACATACCCGGGTACCAATGCGCTACAACTATAATAAATAACAGGGCCAAAGCAGCGGCATACAGCTTGCATCCGACAGCCATCCCCATAAAAATCGCAAATAGTGCCATGCCTTTGAGATCGAAAAATCCCGCGGCTGCGTTCTTATCCACTATACTGGAAAGCTTAAGCAGGGACAATCTTAAACCGCAGAAACCTTTTTTCAAGAAATCAATATTTGAAACGCGCGGTTATTATCCGATGTGGAAAGAATAATTTTTGCCGGACAACCGCCGGAACATGTCGTGCAATAAATATAATTAATGTTTATCTTGTTCAGCGCCAGAAGCTCGGAAATATTTTTTAAAGTCCCCGGCCTGTTCTCAAGTTCAACGATCAATACGTCATTTTCACGGATATTTTCATAACCGTTGCTCAAGAGTTCGTTTACGGCCATAACGTTATTGTCGGTTATAAATATAAGTTCCCCTTCGTCGCCGGTAGTATTGGAGTACCCGGCAACCGCTTCCACATTAATGCCGTGATTGACCAAAAACGACATTGTCCGCGCTAACGCACCGATTTCATTCATGACCACAACAGACAGTTCCTTGCCTCTGACGATATTCCTGATCACGCCGGCCTCCTTTTGGCTAACCCGAAAATCTTACCATAATATCCGGGGTATTTTTTGTCTAAATTATACACGAGAGAAGAAAATATCCCAAGAAAAATTTTTGGTGTAAGCGCCGGTAAAGCTGCAGAAAATTCCAGTTAACCACTAAATAATTTGTTTCACTTCTGCCCGCGGATATTTCATGTTCAGTTTGCGGAGCGTCTCCACAATTATGCTTATGCTCGGCATAAAGAAGCTCCTGCAATTCCCACAAACGCTCCTGCAGTTTCTTCATTAATTCTTTTTCATGTTTTTTGCTTTCAGCAAGCACGGCATCCCCGCAGTCCCCTTCTTTTAAACGCACGCGTTTAGCGACGGGAACGCGGTACTTTTGCCATAATACATCCTGTTTAAGTTTTTTTCCATTATCTCTCCTTTCCGGCGGTGAATTTTCGCGTATATTACTCTATTCACCCGGGCTCCCTCTTAATCACGGCGGTCTTTTGCGGGTATTGCCGGCACTCCGCAATACACGCTGCGCGGTTCGACATTGGTATTCTTCCCTAATACCGCGCCGGCGGCAATAATCGCGTGCTCGCCGATTTCCGTTCCCGGCAGGATAACGGAATTAAGCCCGACTACGGCGCGCCGGCCGATTTTAACCTTTTTCAGAATCAGCCTGCCGCGTTCGAAGGAATGGCAGATTACCGTGGCATGTCCGCCGATAACCGCTTCATCCGCAATCTCAAGCAGAGAAAGGTCCGCGCAATACTTGGAGTTTATCTGAACGTTCCTGCCGACCTTTGCGCCCATAAGGCGGTAGAAAATCGTGATGAACGGCGTTAAAAGAATAAAATCCATGAACGTATTGGAAACAAGCAGTACCAGGGAGTTTACCAGCGCCCATTTCAGCGCGCCGGGAGACTGCATAGGATATTCGCCTTCTTTTAAAGACAAGCGGAAAACAACCCGCACTGCGCCGACAAGAAAAATCAGGCATATTCCGTATATAAAATAAGCGGCGCTCACTCCCAGACAAAGCATTAATAGCCGTACGTGCAAGGCGTATCCGACACCGGCCCTCCATAAAAACATACATAACCCTGCTCCCGGATAAATCGCCAGGCCAATGATGAATATCCCTATACCGTATAGAAACAAAGTGAATACCAGCTGAATCGCCGCTGCCGCAACACCTTTCATCTTCGCCTCCCCTAAATAGTTCTGTCAAAAATTCCAAACAACAATTTACAATTTTCCCGCGTCTACACGTCCTTCGTCTTAGCGCGCATAGCGCGCGGTCGTCCCTCGTCCTTCGGTCATATTTTTATCCCCTCCACCGTCCAGCGTTGCCGCAAACCAGTCCAGGAAAAGTTTCCTCATGCGCGCTGTGTCCTGCTGCACCATGCGCTCGGCGTGCAGGCCTTCGGAGATAATCTCAATCCTTTTCCTGCCCGGCGCTGCCTCGTATAATTTTTGCGAGTGATAATCTTTGATTATCCAATCCCGCGTGCCGTGGATAAAAAATATCGGCGTATGCTTAATGTATTTTATCTGCGTAACCGGTTTCGGCTTTGGGATAAACACGTTATCCACCCGCGCGCCCTTGCCTTCCCAATCGCATTCGATATTGTCTTTTAAGTCGGAAAGCATAGCCGGCTCCCAAAAATGATAGTTGATCTGCCAGAAGCTGAACGGCCCGCTGATCAGGATCATACTCTTTACGTTTTGCGTGCGGCTTACGGCATTTATCGACGCCGCCGCGCCAAGAGAATACCCGAGAATTCCCACCGCCTTATACCCGCAGGAATGCGCATAATCAAGCACAGACTCAACATCGTAATGCTCCTTTGCCGACCAGGTAAACCTTCCGCTGCTTTCGCCGTGGCCGCGGAAATCAAAAATCACCGTGTCATAAGATTCGTTAAGAATCTCCACGGTCTCACGCATCCAGCGGTTCTTTTTGCTGTTAAAAAATCCCGGGCAGACCACGACAACTTCCGGGAATCCGCGCTTTCTGTGTTCATAGGCAAGTGTTACGTTATCTTTTGTCCGCAAGGTTCCGCTTATTTTTTTCGTCACGCTTCCTCTCCTTCACATCGTTCGCGGGCAATCTTTTTTATTTGCTTTAGATCCATTTTCCCGCTGCCTAAAAACGGAATGTTCTCCACGCGATAAAAGCTGGCCTTCTTCGGTATCCATAATTTCGGCAGGCCGCTATTGTTTAGTTTTTCCCATAAGGCATCAATGTCTATCTCCTGCGCGTAGAGCACGGCAAGGCGTTCCCCTTTTTTCTCATCCGGCACGGATGTTACCGCGCACACCGGCTCAACTGTGCCTAAGATGCGGATAATCTCTTCTTCTACTTTAATATGCGGCACCATCTCTCCGGCGATTTTACTGAAACGGCTCAGGCGGTCGGTAATCTGGATAAACCCGTCCTCATCCATCACCGCGATATCACCGGTAATGTACCATCCGTCTTTAATGACTTCAGCGGTTTTTTCCGGCTGATTCAGATACCCTTTCATCACATTCGGCCCTCGGATAATCAACAGGCCTTCCGTATCATAAGGCAGGAGTTCAAACGTGTCCGGGTTGACAATCTTCGCCGCGACTCCGGGGATAGGATGCCCGACTTTTCCCGGCTTATATCCTTTTTGCAAAATATTTTCGTTCTTATCAAAACAATCCGGAATGCCTAAAGAAACGATCGGCGATAATTCCGTGGCGCCGTATCCTTCGAACGGAACAATCCCGAACTTTTCATAAAACGCCCGCGCAATATTTTCTTTAAGCTTCTCCGCGCCGGTAAGCGCGTAGCGGATGCTTTTAAACTGCTCTTGGGTGCATTTTTTGATGTACGCGGAAAAAAACGTCGGCGTGCCGAGCAGAATCGTCGCCTTGTATTTCTCCGCCAGCTTACCGACCATTGCCGCGTCAAGCGGATTATTATGATACACGACTGCGACCCCGCTGCCCACCGGCAGACAGAGAGTTGCCGTAAACCCGAAGGAATGAAAAAACGGCAGAATCCCCAGCACCACATCATGCTCATCAAGACGCATAATCTGGTAAAAACCTTCGATATTCGAAGAGATATTCTCGTGCGTAAGCATCACGCCCTTGGGCAGGCCGGTGCTGCCGCTGGAAAAAATTACCGTAGCCGTATCATCCACATTATGCCGGTCTCCCCGCACATAAAGGGCCGTAATTACCCCTGCCGGAAACAAGAAAGCCGCCAGCAGCGCCTTTATCTTTTCCGCGGCGCTGATCTTTGATTTCAAATCTTCGAGAAGAATCAGCTTTGTATCCGGCAATTCGATGTTCAGCTTTTCCAGAAATTTCCGGGAAGTAATAACGCGTTTCATGCGGCATTGTTCAATCGAGGAAAAGATGCCTTCCCGCGATGCCGTAAAATTTAGATTCACGGGAATCTTACCGCTGAACAAAGCCGCGCCGTTAACCATGGACGCCATGCAGGATGCCGGCAAAAGCACGCCGACCATCTCATCCTTATCAGGGGATGATGCTAGCGGCGGAAACAGTTTTCTTGATAAAAGCATCACCGTGGCCAACACCTGCACATAATTGAGCTTTATGCCTGTCGTATCCGCCATGCAAAACCGGAAGGGATGCTGCTTCACTTCGCGGATAAACGCGATATGCAGTTTCACGCGGTCCGGGCCTCTCTGTTTATATGCCTCGGCGGAAAGCTCAAGCACCGCGGTACGCACCTCGTGCACCCTGGCCTGCGCCGCAAGCGGCTTGCCGTAACAAATCGTTATCGGGCAGGGAATAATCTTCGGCATTCTCCAGCGGTATTTACCGTCTTCAAAACCAAACAGCGTGCCCCAGATACGATCGATATACATGGGGATAATCGGCGCGCTCAGTTCCTTCATGATATGTTCAAATCCGCGGCGGAACGGCTGCATATTTCCGCTTTTCGTAAGATGCCCTTCGGCAAAAATACATACCAGTTCCCCTTTTTCCACTGCTTCCCTTGCCTCCTGCAGAGAGTTAAGAATCGCTTTCGGCGGGTCTTCAAAGGAAACCGGAATCACGCGCATAATCCCGGCAATCGGCTTAACCAGCGGCAGCTCGCACATCCTGCGCCACATCAAAAACCGCACGTGCCGCGGCAGGGAGCCGAGAATAATCAAGGGATCAATAAACGAAACATGATTACAAACCAATAAGGCGCCGCCTTCTAAGGGGACGTTCTCTATTCCGGTTACTTTTAATTTAAAAATCGAATGCGTAAGCACCCAGTTAAGCAGCCGGATAAACGCGATCGGCAGAACCTTAAAGATATAGGCCGTGGCCGAAATCGACAACCATCCGCATACAATAAAGATTTGTACCGCGTTCCATTTGAGCCATTCACGAAAGGCGTAAATTAAAACTGTACCGATAAGAATAGCCAAAAACGAGAAAAAATTTAAGGTTGCCAGCACCTGTCCGCGCTGGTCCGCGGGACTTTTCTGCTGTATGTAGGTGTTTAAAGGCACAATATAAAATCCGGCGCTAATGCCTAAGATAAACAGGCACAGGCCGGTCAGAGGCAATGAAGCATAGGTAAAGCCGAGCAATATGGAAAACAGGCTTAATCCCAGCGCGCCCAAAGGAACAAACCCGAACTCCACCTTTTTCGCCGAGGCCCTGCCGGCAATCATACTGCCGCTGCCTACTCCCAGGGCAAGCACGGTCAGCAAACAGCCGGTAAGAAATTCGTTGGCCTGCATTATCTTACGCGCGTACAAAAGAATATTCAACTGAAACACGGAGGCGAGAAGGCTGAAATACACCAGCCCGGCAATGGCCGTCAAAAGCGGGGCATCCGTGCTAAGCCTGCGCACATTACCCCCTATCTCCGCGAAAACATTCCATTCGAATCTGCGCCGCGACCCCGCGGCCGGTACGCGGCCGACAAAAGAGGCGCTGAGCAGGCCGGCAACGGAAATAGCGATAAGCGCCAGGGCCGCATATGCCGGCGTATTTTTTGCCGCGTAGAAAACAAACCCGCCGAACGCCGTTCCGAAGATAATCGCCAGGTACGTCCACATCTGCAGCGCGCCGTTGCCTTCGGACAAGTCCGCCTCATCAAGCATCTCCGGCAAAATACCGTATTTTGCCGGGCCGAAAAACGCGCTCTGCATGCCCATAAAAAACAATACGCACAGCAGCGCATTAATGCTCCGGCTCTCTAAAGCGAAAAAGGCCAGAACCATAATCGCCAGTTCCATTGCCTTCGCCGCGATAATAATTCTGTGCTTACCAATCTTGTCGGCAAAAAAACCCGCGTAGGTTGAAAACAAAAGAAACGGAATAATAAAAACCGCCGTCGGCAGCGAAAGATATTCCGTGCCGCCGCTGTGCCGGACAAAAAGGTTAACAGCCAGCAATGACACTACCAACTTAAACGCGTTATCATTAAACGCGCCCAAAAACTGCGTTGCCAGCAACGCCCGGAACCCCCTGCTATTAAGCGCCCGCGCCATATCCTCTCCCCTGTTTAATTACCCTTCCGTCAAAAGTTTTTACTTCTCTTTTAACCAGATTACACAGATAGTTCTAACCAGCTAACATTATACGCTCAGTGTGGTTTCTAAAACCACACACGATTTATTCAATGCTGAGTCAAAAGAAAAATGCATTTTTCTTCTTGTCTCACCTTGAATAAATCATAGCCGCATCGCGGCCTTATGCCTACTGCTTAGTTCTTACCGCCTGATTTATTTCATCCTTACGTCTCTACGTCCTTCGTCATAGAGAGCGCAGCGAACGATCGTCCCTCATCCTTCGGTTCCTACACCCTACTCGCCGAGCTCGCCCTTGTCGGCAAAACTGTAAAAGGCGTTATCACCTATAATGATATGATCAAGCACCCTGACCTGCATAATGCTGCCGGCACGGCACAATTCCCGCGTAAAATTACGGTCTTCTTTGCTGGGAGAGCAGTCCCCGGAAGGATGATTATGGACACATACCAAAGAAGCGGCAAAAGACTGCAGCGCCCGGGAAATAATCTCGCGGATTATCGGATGGACCTGGGTTACCGTGCCTTCGCTCATTTCCGCCGTGTCCAGGACGCGGTTACGGCTGTCTAAAAACAGCACCTGAAAGATCTCCTTTTTAAGGTCCCGCATCCTGGGCATAAATAATTCCGCAACTTCTTTGGAGCTGCTGATCGCGGTTTTTGATTCCTTCTCTTCGTCGATAAACCGGCGCGCGATCTCAACCGCGGCCTTTATCTGGGCGATCTTTGCCGGCCCTAATCCTTTAAACCCCTTCCAGTCTCTTATATCCGTATGGCCCATATTGCGGAATCCTTTGAATTTGACAAGTATATTCCTGGCGAGGTCCAGCGCGCTTTGGCCGCGGCTTCCGCTGCGCAGCAGGATAGCCAGAAGCTCGGCGTTGCTTAAGGTGTGTTCGCCGCTGCGCAGCAGCTTTTCACGCGGCCGGTCATCTTTCGGCCAGTGTTTTATTGCTTGGGCAGAAAGGCCTTCTTGTTTCGGTTTCTTTTTCACTCCACCCCCAACGCTATATGAATCCGCGTTCTGTTAAAGTCAATTCCAAATCCCAAGCATCAAATCCCAAATAAGTTCCAAATTTTAATTACCGAATGACCAAAACTGTTTCGGTCATCGGAATTTTGGTGATTGAAATTTATTTGGGATTTCCTAACCCCCCTGCAATATCTTTTTAAAATAAAACATGCTGCTTTTATTAATTGTATATCACATGCGCAAAAAGTCAACTCATTCGATGTTCCCCGCCATAAATGGCGGGGCTTGCGGGAAGTCGGGGAGTCAAAAATTACACCACAGAGCACACAAAGTTCACCGAGAAAAACCAAAGCATAAATCGTTCTATTTGCGGAAAACGCGCAGTGTTTATCGTCAGAGGAAATAGGTGTTGGGGAAATACCCTCCCGCAAAATAATCCCGGCATACGGCAATGCCTGATTACAAAAGAAGCCTTTCCTTCTATAACCGGCAGCCAGTCCGAATAAAGCCGGGCCGAGCAAGGCCATGGTTGCCGGCTCCGGAACCGGGGTCTTGTCCACATCCGCCTTGAGATCAACCACGTTATTCCCGCACTCCATCGTCCAATGCAGCCATACCGAATATTCCGAATTAGAAGTTAAACCGAGCTTTGCCAAAGGAACCTTTGCCTCGGCAACATAATGCCCGTACTGCGGCTCTGCGCTGTAACAAAACTCAACAACCCCTAATTAATGGTAAAGGTTTTCCGGGAATGGTGGCAGACGTCGGACGGAATATGCAATTAGGCTTCATTTATTTTAGCTATAAGATATCTGCCCAATTCATCAAGTTTGTCCTTATGCTTGGGATAAAAAGGAAGTAAGCTTTGATATGCCCTAACCTTACACACATCTTTTATTTCTTTGATTTGGAGATCCTTTGGAAGCCATTTTTTTATATCGTGAAAGGCACCTATAAAGATAATCCCTTTTTCTCCATCATGCAGGGTTTCATTTATTCTTTGGGCAATAAACCTGTCTCTTTTATTTAACAGCCTGTTTTTGATGCATTTATATTTTAAAAAGGCGAATAATTTCTGCGCCACAGATTTTGCACCGGTTATGGCCAGTATCCTATCGAGCTCTCTTTTAACTAAATTGAAGTCCTCAGTTCTGACTAAAACAGCGCCGCCTTTAACGAGACTTAAGATTAATTCATGATTTTTGCTTCCTGCCTTTACTCCTTCTTCAACTATTTTAGCGCCGGCCTCGCCCTGTGCTATCATTCCGTCCTGATATATTTTCATTCCGGACGCATCCAGCGAAGTAAAATAATCTATGATAACATCCCAGAAACTCTCGACAGTCCTAATGTGCCCTTCCCAAACATCTTCTCCTAAATCCGCAATGCCTCTTTTAGTCACATCTTTCGCTAAAGACCCCAGGTCAGCGCTGGTATGAATAACTGGGACGTAAATCAGTGTTCTCACTTATTTCGCCTTTATCTTTTCTTCTAGGCGATCTAATCTTTTTTTGAGCGCTACATTTTCTTTTTCTATCTCAGTTTCTTTTGCCTTTGAGGAAAGATAAGAATCCTGTTGCCACCAGTTTATGCCCATCTCCATCGCCTTATCAACTGAGGCAACCAAGAGCCTTATTTTAATATTAAGAAGGTCGACATCTGCTATCTGGATTTTTATATCTCCGGCAATCACAATTCCCTTATCCAATACCCTTTCTAAGATATCCGCGAGATTAGTAGCTTCAGTAGCATGCATCATCTTTGGGGTAGCCATGACTTATTCTCCTTTCGTTTTATGCCAATTTTTCCGCATTTATAATTATATCCGTTGTCTTCTTGCGCAGGTTCGCGATAAAATGACAATTTTTGCAATCTAAACTTTCTTTTTTATAACCGGCGCAGGAAAGCAATACATCAACTTCTTTCTGTATCTCTTCGGCAAAGAGTGCTTTCTCCCGCGCTATTTTTACCGCGTTGATTTTATCTGTAAGGTTTCTAATTACCGCTTCCTGTCTTTGAAATGTTAAACAGCTTATTTTAGTTTCTTCTTTACGCATTTTGTTTCTCACTCTACATTAAATCTCCCAAAGGACCTAAATTTAGGTTTAGTTCTTCATCTTTAAGTCCGAAAATCTCTTTTAGCTCTTTCATTTTATTTTCTAATTTTAAAAGAGTTTCTCCCATTTGTTCAATTTCTTCCTCACTAAGAGAACCGCCTTCTATTCTTCTCATTGCTTGTTTTTCAAGCAGCTTCCTGATTAATTCTACAAGCGTAAGGACTAATTTTGCCAACCCCTTCTCTACATTTTTAGAATTAGCATCTATCCTTTTAGGAAGAGCGTCTTGAATTTTCTCTATCTCTTCGATAAATGCCTCTTGTGAGTCTGTCTCGATTGTTCTATTCATCGTCATACTGAATTCCTCTCTTGAGCAAAGCCTTGTTGCGCAAGTAATCTACCTAACATATCTTCAGTATTAAAATAATCAACCGAAGAAGGCTTTTTAGTCAAAGTAACAAAATTATAACAAGGCCAGGGCCCGCTAAACAAGAATTTAAGATCGCCAGGTGTATTCTTTAATTGTTCGAATGCCTGCTTAAAATCATTTTGTCTATCTTTATCAACCAGATAACTGGCATTTAAAAGAAGATTTTCAGTCTGTAGTTTCTTTAGTTTCTTTTCGCAGGCGATTTTGTTAAAATGATCATCCACAGCTATAACACACCTATTGGCTTCCTCTTGGAATTCCTTCTCTATTATATGCTCCTGAAACTTCTCTTTTACAAAAGTTTTTGCGGGAGACTCTGTAGATATAGATACATTATGTTTAGTTTTATGATAAACATCAACTACCCTCTGCTTTATGGTATCTGCCGGCCAGATGACTTTCATGCCGAATTCTACTTTGTTATGCAGTCTTGCCAAATTGTTTTTAAAATCTTCATAATATAATTCTGCCATAGAAAGGAGGTCCTCCTTGGTATTGAAGACTGTTAAAAATCTCATTGGTAAAACTGTGAAGCCTTCCGTCAATCTTTCTACAATTCTTTCGTGTTCTAAAATATAGGTATCGGTTTTTTCTTTCGCCTCGTCACTAAGTAGGGGCGTATGGCCATACGCCCCTACTATTATTCCGATATCACGATAAGGAATATTATAGACAGAGGCCTCGCCCAGCCCCCTTAAGGGTTCGTCCATCCCGCTATTAGAATCTATTATGCCATAGGCATATATTTTCATTAAGTTGGCTCCTGCATCGGACCAGTAATCGGAGCTCCTCTTAAGCGCTCCATCGTCTCTACTGAGCTAAGCAGGACCTTTAATCCTAGATACACAAGGTCCACATCAGCTACCGAAATAACTATATCTCCGGATATGACCACGCCCTTAGTTAAGACCCTGTCCAGGACTTCTAAAAGCGTGACCCTTTCCTGCTTACGAATATCTAAATAACTATTTTTATCCTGCAGGGTTTTAATCGGATTATCCATTTGCGCTCCTCAGGCTGTCCCGACTCATATACTGTGTAAAAATTTTATTTTAAACTTTTTACACAGTCGTCGGAATAAGTTCGGCCATACAACTTATGTTCTCTCACTCTGTTCGCTCCATAAGTTGTGGCCTCACTTACAGAAATTGTAAGGCGGCCAGGGGCCGGTACAATCAAAGAAAAGCCCCTTGTCAGTATATTCCGCCTTAAGATCATCTACTATGTTAAGAAAATTCCCTACTTTATCTTTATTAATTAAAAAAACGGAATTTAGAATCATTTCGTCATTTCTTTCAGTTACTTCTTTGGGTAATAATTTATTGATGCCTGCTTCCCGGGATCTCTCCCTTAATCTATCAAAACTTATCTGGCCATACTCATTAAACTTTTTATGGACGGCTATATTCAGTAATTCTTCTTTTTTCTTCTTTAAAAGATAGGCCTTGCCTGGTGCAGAAGAATTGATTTCCTTATCTATATTTAATAACTGCTCATTTTCTTGTTCAAGGCTCTCTTTCAACTTCCCTGAATTACAGTAAATCTTAACCCCCCACTCCTCTTTATCTTCTAATTTTATTAATATATCTTTAAATCCTTCTAAATGCTGGCTAAGCATTGTCTTTAGATTACTTTCGGTATTAAATAAAGTTGCAAACTTAAAGGGAATTACGCAGGTATTTTTCATAATCCCTTCTATCACCTTTTCATGGATGCTTGCCCTTACTTTAATCCATTCTAAATCCGCTAAATTCCTCTTTAAATTCTCTTCAGCAAATTCGGACTCCTTGACCTTATTGACAAT
>JAHIOQ010000156.1 GCA_018895275.1 Candidatus Omnitrophota bacterium | reverse complement strand
CATCCTTATAAATTAAATCCATAATTATAAATCCTTTTCGTGTAATTTCGTGCCTTTCGTGGCTTATTCTTATTTTATCACCACAAAGGTAAGCAGTTCAAAATCCTCCAGCCCCTTTATATTGTTCATAAGAGCCGTTGTGCCGCCTGATGTAAATAGGCTGTCGACATCACTTTCGTCCTTCACGTGGAGCACTGATTCGATGGATTTATTTAAAAGATCAGAATACTTGACCATATTTTTCCCATCGTTGGTTTCCTCATTAAACGCTTCATAAACATCTTTCATCGCCTCACTATTGCCCTTACAGAGCGACCGAAGGATATCCAGCGTGTTTTTTACATTCAAATGATTTGATGCAATTTTTCCATCCGCGGTTATATACACCAGATAAAAAGGGTGAAGTTGATTGGTTTTATCGATATTTACTTCGTTGTTTATATTCTTTAAGACAAAAATTACCCCTTCTTCGATTCCCCGTGCTATGTCCTTTTTGCAAACCGAGTGCATTCCATTTGCAATACTTGCAAGGTTTCCATTCTGTTTAATGTAGTTGACTAAATCCATACGAAAATCATTTAGCCCTAAATCGGTTATTGAAACTCCCGAACCCATCTCTTCAATATCAACTACCTCTTCCTGCAATTTTTCCAACTGCTTCTTTCTAAACAGTAAATCCGATGATTTGTTGGTAAGAACGTTATCTTCACCGGTTGCTGTTGCATCGACCATAAACATTTTACTTTCAACACGGCTTTTCAGATTGATATAGTCATCAAGGGATAATTGAGGCCAGAAGTTAATCAGCTGGATATCTTTGTTAATCGACCCAATTCTATCTATACGCCCAAACCGTTGTATTATGCGAACGGGATTCCAGTGTATGTCATAATTGATAAGTGTGTCGCAGTCTTGTAGGTTTTGGCCTTCAGAGATACAATCCGTCGCAATTAAAATATCTATTTCCGGAGCATCTTTATTTCTTCGTTCTTTAGACCGTGGAGAAAAATTGATCAAAATATTATTGAAGTTGTTATTTAATTTCAGCGTTGTCTGATTTTCATCTGAGCCGGTTAGCTTCGCGGTTTCCAGATTAAGCGTTTTATTATAATCGGCAATATTCTCGTATAAATAATTCACCGTGTCCGCAAAAGCACTGAATATTAGAATTTTCCGATTTCCCGGATTTATAGGGGTTTCGATCTTGTTTTTAATAAATGTCTTCAAATCTCTAAGCTTTGTATCGTGCTCCGGTGTTACCTTTTCCATTTCTGCAAATATTGCTTTGGCAATACGAACGTCGGCCTCCAAGTCCTGCTTCCATCCGGAAGTGTTCATATCCTCCAAATTGACTTTCACTTTGCCGCCGACGCTAAATTCATCATTCAGCCAGTCATCGCTATCCGCATCCAGATTGATATCATTAAACTGGGTAGATTCGGCAAAAGCTTGAACGCCGGTTTTTTCAAACGCTTCGATTTTGTCGATGGTCTGCTCAATCTCTTTGATAAACTTGCCAAGGGTGATCCTGAATGAATCAACCGAACTCTCTAATCTTTTAAGAAAATTTACCCTCATAAGAGTTTGAAGATTTTTTTCCCTGTGTACTTGTTTAAAGCTTACATTCTCATTAACGTTAGTATCGTAAATGTCGCTATAAAACTGCCGTTTATTTTCCAATATGTACTCCGTGGGTGAATATATCGACATTGATAATTTCGAGAGTTCTTTATATAGCTCTGATATTTCAATAAACCCTTCCAGTGCCGTTATATCCGCATGATGGGTAATAGGTTTTAACCTGTTTGGGAATTTGCCGATCTTATTGATGTCATAATACTTCTCTATGTGCTTTCTACTTCTGGCTATTGTCACACTATCAAGTAATTTGAAAAAATCAAAATTTGCATTAAGCCGTTTCAGTAACGCTTGGCTAGTTCTTTCTTCTATCGGTAATTTGGACCACTCGTTAAAGATCCTTTGAGCATTTGTTAAAATGGTTTCGATAGATTTATCTGCATCCATTTTGCCGTCAGCTATACCTGTTTCGCCTTCACATGCCAAAGCAATCTGGTTCTTTAGATCAGTAAATCTGTTATTGACTGGAGTTGCTGAGAGCATAAGAACTTTAGTCTTAACTCCCGCTTTCATAACATCATTCAGCAGTCTTTGATAGCGGGTCACTCTATCTTTTCGGGGGTCATTATTTCTAAAATTATGCGATTCATCAATGACTACTAAATCATAATTACCCCAGTTTATTCGCGATAAATCTATTCCGTTTGATTGCCCTTGTTCTCTGGATAAATCCGTATGATATAAAACATGATAATTTAAACGGTCTTTAACCAAGGGATTGTCATCATAATTATTTAAGAATGTTTGCCAGTTATCTCCGAGTCTCTTGGGACAGAGAACAAGTACGGTGCGGTTTCTTTCCTGATAATATTTAATAACGCCTAATGCTGAAAAGGTCTTCCCAAGCCCTACACTATCAGCAAGAATACAGCCATTGTGTCGTTCTAACTTGTTAATAATTCCTAATGCGGCATCCTTTTGGAAATCGTAGAGCTTATTCCAAATAACAGATTTTTTAAACCCGGTTTTCTCATTGGCAAGTTCATCCTCGGAGATATCCTCCAAAAACTCATCAAAAATATTATAGAGCGTCAGGTAATAGATAAATTCCGGGGAGTTTTCCTTATAAAGGTCCGCGATATATCCAAGAACCTCGTCGGTTACGTTTTTTACTATCTTTTCATCATTCCATACTTCTTCAAAATTTTGGATGTACTGCTTAGTTGCTTCATAATCGTCTGTCTTAATTATCTGATGCAAAACGGAATTGTCTTTTTCGTAGCCGAACCCGGCACTGCTAAATTCATTAATCCCCATGTACTCATATTTATTCTCACCATTCTCAAGCGTTATATGCGGCTGGATATATTTATCGCCAATATTAGTTTTAAAAATCACCTTTTGCTCTATCCATTTTTTGCACTCTTTGGCAATTGCTTTTCCTTTAAGTTCATTTTTTAGATTTATTTCAAACTCTGAGCCGCTAATAGCCTTTTGTCGAAAATCGGCGCTGATTTGAAATTGTTTTTTCTCTCTTCTATTTTTATCAGCTTCGATAAATGTTGGATCTGTAAAAATAAAACTTAACTTATCAATTTTTTTTAATTCAGTTTTAAGACATTCAAAACCGTATATAGTAAAAATCCCCGCCGCGACTTGCAGTCGGCTGTCTTTACCGATATTCTTTTTGAAGTCATCACCGACTTTCTCGGTTTTATTATTAAAGCTTTGTATCATTTATGCTATTGTCCCCTAAAATTTCTTATTTTCCTTGCGCAAAAGGATATGATTTCGACCACTTCTCTGTTTCATCTTTTCTCAATCTCCACTGCCCCCCAAATTTGAAACATGCGATTTTCCCTTCGCTGCATAAACAGCGCAACGTGTAAGGAGATAACAATATGTAATAATTATACTCCTCTACTATACATTACACAACTTGGAAATCATTTTTGCCAAGGTAGCCTGAAATACATTTGCGACGGGGGATGGAATAAGATGGTTAAATACATCTCGCCCCACCACATTTCCACCACATAAACCACTAAAAACAAACAATTCCTATCTGATGATAACTGATGTTGTCTGTGATTTCCTGATGATATATGTTGTTGAAAATATGGAAGAGGTATGTTAATTGATCACTCAAGATTATTGTGGAAACTGGGATTGGAACCCGTCGCTCACCCCCCTTCGCTAAAGCTACGGAGGACAGGCAGGTTTCCGCTGTCCATTGATTTTTAAATAAAAGTTGTCAGTGACTCGCTCGCTACGTTCGGGGAATAATTTTGCAGGGAAATTTTTAAGATTTGCTTTAGAGTGGTCTTTCCTTTAGCGGTTTTAAAATATCGTTCCCTTTTCATTGCATCTTGTTTTGATAGGTGGGCTTCGTAATAGATAAGCTTTAGCGGACGGCGGTATTTGGTGCTAACATTTTTGCCTGAGTTATGCTCTTTTACTCGTTGCAATACATCTTCACTAAAACCAATATAGAACTTTTTATCCTTTAAGCTTATTAACACGTATACGTGATACATTGCGTAAACCATGACCCCGAGCGAAAATCTGAAAAATCTTTTCGAAGAGCATCAAACAATATTAGCCCTAAACCATTCCTTCGTCAGGTTCAGGGCATTCACCACTCGCTTCGTTGTTTTATGGCCGGGCCATGAACCCTGCACCATTTCAGGTGCAGGGCGTAGCCCGAGCGAAGCGAGTGGTTCATGGCGGAGAGGCTGGGATTCGAACCCAGGGGCCCGGTTTCCCAGGCCAACCGCTTAGCAGGCGGCTCCGTTCGGCCTCTCTGGCACCTCTCCCCGCAATTTTATATCATAAACTTTTGGATGTCTTATCGTTATTTTATCCGGGCGGAGACAAGCCCCGCCCCTACAGCTATTTTTTCCCGCGCGCCCTTTGTTTTTTAAAAAACTCGATCAACAACAATCCGCACTCCTGCTCTAACACGCCCCTGCATACGTCAATGCGGTGATTGAGCTTCTTATTATTGACAAGGTCGATTACCGAGCCGCAGGCGCCGGTCTTGGGGTCCGCAGCGCCGTACACAATCTTATGGATACGCGCCAGGATCAACGCGCCGCTGCACATGGAACACGGCTCGATTGTAACATAAATCACGCATTCCGACAACCACTTATTACCTAAATAATTCGTTGCCTGCGTTAAGGCAATCATTTCCGCGTGCGCCGTAGGGTCTTTGAGCAGCTCCACCTGATTGTGCGCTCTCGCAATGATTTTTCCTTTGCACGCAATCACTACGCCTACGGGAACCTCATCCTGCTCCGCGGCCCTGGCCGCCTGCTTGAGTGCTTCCAGCATATAATATTTGTCATGCTCTTTATTCATTTTCAACAAAATCCTGCTAATAAGCAAAGAAACAGAGAGATTTTCCATTATATCTGTCTCTCTGCCCCTTTTTCCCCGTATCGAGCCGGTTATTCCGTGGATTCAGTGCCTGCGGAATCTGATTTTCTATATTTATCAGACCAGTGTTCCTCTTCAATAATAAGTCTTTTTGCTTCATCCGTCTGCATCGGAAATAACATTGCGGGCACATTTTCTCTTCCTAATGCCTGAAGTACTATATATCGCGCGCATTCCGTAAAATGCTGCTTGCAATAATACGCCTTTAGTTCTTCGCTTTTTTTCGGCATATCTTGCATGACATCATTAAAAAACATACACTTTGGAAGATATTCACAATGCTCCATGCTCATCCCCTCCCTCCTTGGCCTGCTAACTCTTTAGCCACCAACCATAAGTGATGTTTTCATTTATGGCGCGGCCGAGAGGGCTCGAACCTCTAACCGTCAGTTCCGTAGACTGATGCTCTATCCAATTGAGCCACGGCCGCACAATATGTTCTGCTTATTTTTTCTCGTCAATCTCCATTTCAATCCCGCCGAGAATCATCGCAAAGATGTTGTAAAGAACAGCGATCAATACCACACACAGGCCGTTTAATAGCGCACTGATTAGCCCGACAAAAATTGCTCCGAAAAATCCGCCCAGCATCGTGCCGATGTACGGGATGTTTTGCAGCTGCTGTTTAAGGACTTCATTGCCGAAGCCTACGCTGAACAAAGCAAAGATAAAGCCCATAACAAAGCCTATCCCGGCAAACAATTTAAACACCGACCCTAAATCAATATTTCTAAATACAATTCTTTTCATCTTCTACCTCCTCCGGCTAAAGCGCGTTTATTCTTCCCAACCACTTATTGCGTATGCTGTAAGATAGCATAAAATGCGAAAAAAAGCAAGAATAACAACTTTTTTGCGGCTTTTGCGCAACAAAATCATCAGATTCTTTCCACGGTATCCCCGCGCACCCAGCCGATCTTTCCGTCCGGGGTCTTGATCCGCACCCACGCCCCGTCTTCATTAACAATATTTACCTGCGTGCCTTCATAAAGCTTAAAATGCGTAACCCCTGTATCGGAAGGAGCAAATTTTGAGTCCGTAGACGCGTCGATCATTACCACCGGCTTCTGCGCGCAAACCTCATAATATTTCAGCCCCCAGGCAGTACCGAAAAGACAAACTGCCGCAGCGCAGAGAATAACGCTGTTTTTTATAAAAGCAAGCGGTTTTTTGACCAATAACATTATACTTAAACCGATTAGCAGAAAAATATAGGCGCTGCATACCACTATCGTCAATCCGTCAAGAGTATAATATGCGCCAACCCGCTGCAAAACACGCACCGGCAAAACATGTTTTTTGGCTAAAACCGGATTCTCCCGCAAGGATAAGGCAAAAACAAGGTTGGCGTTCAGGTCGCTGTCCCGCGGGATAAGACGTTTTGCGCGCTCATAGTTAACGATTGCCTTTCCCAAATGCCCGGCTTTAAAATAAGCATTGCCGAGATTATAATAAACATTGCCGCTCTCCACTCCCGCCGCAATCAGTTTTTCATATTCGGCTGCCGCTGATTCGTAATCGCCCTGCTTAAAATCATTGTTCGCCTTGTAAAAAAAGGCGCGCACCTGCGAAGCGTCCTGCGGGCTGAAGGCATAGGCACAGCCGGCGCTTATTATCAATATCAGCACAGCTATAAGTATCCTGAAAAGTTTCATCCGCGCTTCCTTTCCAGATAATCTATGGTTTCTTCCAGGATTGCCAGGGCCTGCCGCATTTTTTCTTTATCAAAGGCCGCTGCCGCATACCGCGCGGTGTCGCAATCATTAAAACATGTCTTTAGCTTGCCGCCGATATCCGCAGCCAGCCATTCACCGCGAATCAATTCATCAACAACCTCTGCCGTTATCCCCGCCGAGGAACGGTTAAAACGATGCCCGAGATATTCCTGAAGCGTCTTAAATATTTCATTATAAAACGCCTCCGGATTATTCTGATTGAGATAATTTTTTGCCGCCTTTATCTTTATCCGCGCGATTTTCGGCGCACGCAATTTCCGCGCGTAGCGCACGTCGCTGATTAAACGTTCCTTGCGCCGGCGAAAGATAGCCGCCCCGGCGAGCATAAATAACGGCAGCAGCTGCATGGCCATAAACCGCGCGTTCCGGTGCAGGTATTCACCGCGCGGCTGCAGATGTCCGATATCATCTTTTATATAAACAATGTCCTTACCGAGAATCTGCGTGGTCGTCGGCGGCTGTTTCTGCTGCTGTGCCGCAGCGACAACCGCTCCCTTCTTTTCCGCTGCCGGCAGAACTTTTATGGGAACCGCTCCCTGATTCAGAACAACATACCGTTTTTCATCCGGATTAAAAAAGGCAAAGTTTATCGCGGGAATCCGTTCTATTATTTCTTCCTGAGGGATAATCACCTGTTCAAATACCTTTTCATTGCCCTTTTCCTGCAGCTGCGGCGAATAGGCCTTAAATCCTTCCGCAGAAGCCAGTACCGGGCTTTGCACGCTGTCAAAATTTCCCGTGCCGCTGATCGTCATCGTTAGCGTTATCGGGTCTCCGGCGCGCACCTCAAGCGGCGCGCTTTGCACCTTCATTTGAAAATCCCCTACCGCTCCGGAAAATTCCGCGGGCCTTTGTTCTTCCGGAAGCGGTAAAACCTTTATCACCGCTTCCGCGGACTTCACTTCCATGGAAAACAACTGCGTGCGGCCGAAAAAGTCGCCAAAAACAGAGTCGTCAAAAAAATCATTCAGTCCGAAACCGCGGTTGCGCCGTTCTTTTTTGCCGACAATTTTACATTGCAGATTTGCCGGGCCGACAACAATCTCGCCTTCCCGTGTCGGAGAAATTTCCGTGTTGAATTCAACAACGTCATAGAACCTTCCGTTCATCTGTTCCCGGTACTGCCGCGGCGAAGAAAATTCCTCTTTCGTATAACCTTCTCCTTCAAACGCCGGATACTGGATATCCCGCACGGTCAGCTGGTTCACATAGAGCTTTAGCGTTACGGAAATGCGTTCATTCAAATAGACCTGTGTTTTTTTCGCGGAAAGCGACATAAATATTTTACCGTCCAATTCCTGTTCCAAGTGGGGCTCTTCTCTAGCCGGAAGCGGGCTTATGTTCGACGGCTGCCGGCCGGCCTGTCCGCGGTCAGCCACCGTAACCGTTACTGCCGCAGCCGAATACGTATCTCCCTTGAAGGAAAAGGACAACGGACCAATCGAAAATGTGCCTTTTTTTATTGCCACCAGCTTATAATAATGCGTTATTGAGGAGGACATCCGGCCGTTTACAATCGTCATTTTTGTCGAAGGGCCGATGTACTGGCTTTTAAACCCGTCAATGTCCGGCAGCTGCGGCGCGGAAACACCCTGCGTATTCTCAAATACCAGCCCCAGTTGGAGCACGTCTCCGACCTCGACATAATTGCGCTCAAGCGATATTTCAAAGGGAATATCTTTAGCATATGCCGCGAAGATACCCTGCGCCATAAAAATACAGGCAAAAATAACCCCGCCGAAAAATCGTTTCATATTACCAGTCTTTCCCGCTTTCCTGTTCTGCTTGCCGCTCTTTCTCCTGCAGCAATAATTTGTCCTGCGCCTTTTCCGCCTGTTGAAAATTCTCCAGCAGCATCAAGGCCTCTTCTTTGGACATCTCGCGGCGGCTGCCTGCCTGCGCTTCAGCGCCCGCGTCTTTCTTCTCCTCCGGCCGGCCTGCCGCCGGTTCCGGCTGTTTTTCCCCTGCCGCATTTTTATCCTGCGGTTTATCTTCCGGCTTCTGCTGTCCCTGCGGCTGTTTTTTCTTCAGTTCTTCAATTTTACGCAGCGTAACCTCATAATTGTACTTGGCATCTTTATCTCGCGGGTTCAGCTCTATGGCGCGCCGGAAAAACTGCCGGGAATTTTCATAATTGCGCAATGCCTGCTCCTGATTGCCGGACTCCAGCTTCTGCGCCTGCTTGAAATACACGCTGGCGGCATTATAATTCGACCACTGTTCCAATTGCTTATCTTCGGTATTCAATGCCTGCTGAAAGTTTTCCACAGCCTTATTATAATCAAGTTTATGATAAGAATCCACTCCCTGATTATAATACTTCCATGCCTGCGGCGCTTCTTCCGCGAACGCCGCGGAACAGAAAAAAAAGCTAAGCAATACCGTGTACCATATTATATTTTTTTTCATTGTCTTTTACGGTTTGAAATAAACGGTTCGATAAATAAACACAGCAAAGCCAAAGACAGCGGAAACTGAAACCGCTCTAATAACTGCTTCTCCATGCTGCTTTTTAATTCCTTTTTTTCCATGGACGCGATTTTATTATTATAAACCATGTCCAGGCCAAATCGCGTCGGAGTGGCCTTTACATACATCCCCGCGCTTTTTAGGGCAATGTCCTGCAGCAGCGCTTCGTTAAGCCGGGACTTTACGACACGACCTTCGCTGTCTTTCAAAAAGCTGCTGTTGCCGTTTTCGTCGCTAACGCTGATAAGCTCTCCTTCAGTTGTCCCCACACCGATGGTATAAATCGTAATGTTTTCCTTTGCCGCCTGTTCCGCCGCAGCCGCGGGATTTCCTTCATGGCTTTCCCCGTCACTAAGGATAATCAGCGCACGGTTGACGCCCTGCGAACCGGCGGCAAAACTCCGGCGTGCTTCTTCGATCGCATTTTCAATATTTGTTCCCGCCTGCGGAATGCTGTAAGCGTTCAGGTCCTCCACGGCAAGCAAAAAACCGCTGTAATCTATAGTCAGCGGGCACTGCACAAACGCGCTGCCGGCAAAGGCAATCAGCCCCACGCGGTCTCCCTGCAATTCCCGGACAAGGTCCTCTAAGGCAAGCTTTGCCCGCTCCAGCCGGCTCGGCAGCACATCCTTGGTCAACATACTCTTGGAAACATCCACGGCTACAAAACAGTCGATCCCGCGATGTTCAACCTTTTCCCAGACAAACCCCCATTGCGGCCGCCATACGGCGATAACGCTCAGCAAAACCGCGGCGAGCATAACCGTCATTTTCAGCCTCTGCCTGCGGCTGCTGTAAGAAGGCGTCAGCCCCGGCAGAAGGCGGCCGGAGGCAAACCTCTCCAGCCGTTTACGGTGCTGCTTAAACGCAAAGATATATACGAGCGCAAGCAATGCCGGCAGAACTAATAAAAAATAGAGCTGTGTATTAACAAACTTCATGAAAACCTTCTGTTTACTCCTGCTTCCTCGCCTCAGGGAACAGCCCGCAGCAGCGTGGACGACAACACCTGCTCCAAGAAAAGAAAGGCAATTGCCCACAATACGAAAACAACAAATCGTTCCTGATAATTGCGGTATTCCGGCTGCTGGAACAGCGTTTTTTCCAGCTTGTTTATCTGTTCATAAATCGTTTTTAATGACGCCGTATCCGTCGCGTGAAAATACTTTCCATTTGTCATATCGGCAATCCTTGCCAACAAGGACTCATCCATGTCTATTTTTACATATTGATAACTCGTCTGCCCAAAGGCATTCTGTACCGGATACGGGACCTCGCCGATACTGCCGGCGCCGATGGTATAAATCTTCACGCCCAACGCCTTGGCCGCCTCCGCGGCGGTCAGGGGAGAAATCTTTCCGGCGTTATTGCGGCCGTCGGTCAGGAGAATAATAATCTTTGTCTTTGCCTTTGACTGCCGCAGCCGGTTAAGCCCCGCGGCAATGCTCGAGCCAATTGCCGTGCCGTCTTCCACCATAGCGATTTCCACCCGCTCCAGGTTGCGCATCAGCCAATCATGGTCCAGCGTTAACGGGCAGGCGACATACGGCCGTCCGGCAAAGGCAATCATGCCGATGCGGTCATTATTTCTTTCTTTTATAAATTCTTCGACAACTTTTTTAACCACAGACAAGCGGTCGCAGCGTTTATTGCCGAGCGTAAAATCAAGCGCGCGCATACTGGTGGAGACATCAAGCGCCAGGACAATATCCACTCCTTCCTTATATATACGCTGGTGCGTAACCGGCGCCTGCGGCCGCGCCAGGGCAACAATAAACAAGGCCGCGCTAAGCATGCGCAGCGCCACCAGCTTATTCCGCGCAAAAAGTTTCCACGAAGGTGCCAGCCCTGCGATAAGACTGCGGGAAGAAAAACGCACGGATGCCGCGGCGGTTCTTTTCCGCAACAGCAGTAAGGGCACAAAAACAAGCAGTAATAACACCCAAGGATCTTTAAATACCATTCTTTCTCTCTTCTTCCGGTTCTTTCGTCTGTCCAACGAAATCTTTTGCCGCGTTAAAAGACTCGTCCGCTTCTACCGGAGACGAGCTGTACCGGGCAAACTTCACCAGGTCACACAAAGTCAAAAAACTCTTCAGCAATTGCTTCTGCGGCGCGCTAAGCAAGGGTGAACGTTTCGCCGCCTCTAAAAATTCCTCCGTGGACATCCACGGCGCGCGCAGATGAAAACGGTTTTCCAGGTATCTGCGGATACAGCCGGACAATTTCTCGAAATATTCCTCGATCAGGCCCCTGGCAATCAGCCCTTCCTTTTGCAGGCGCTCAAGCTCCTGATAGGCAATCACATGCGCCGGCAAAGGCGGCGCCGCAGCCGGCCGCGCCTTTTGCCGCAGCCTCTTTATGAGCAAAAAAGCCGCCGGCACCACCGCAGCGGCGACGAGCAGCCAGAGAAGATAATTCTGCCAGCGGACTATTTTCGGCTTCAGCGGTTTGATGTCCGGATTATTCTGATCCGTTTTTTCAACAATAACGCTCTTCACCGTAACCTTTACGGAATCACTTTTAATCTCTTCTTTTTTCGCCTGCCCGGGAATGCGGCAAACAAGCGTATACGCGGGAATCGTCAGTTCTCCGGTTTCGAATGCGGCCAGCGCATAGCGCAGGATTATCTTCCGCGTCCTGTTTCTTTTGTCCGTACGGTCTTTGCGCTCATAGTCTTTGATGAAAAATTTGCCGAATGCCTCTCCTTTTTCCCCGTGCGGCTCAATCTGCATATCCTGCGGCCCCTGCACGGTCAGGATATAATGAAACGGATCGCCGATGTTTAGCTCGCGCGCGTCTATTTCAGCCTTTATCAAAACCGGCGCCACCGCGTCTGACTGCTTTGCGGCAAAAAGATTCTGCCCCGCGAACATCAAAAGCAGCGCGGTAAAGACAAGGCATAATTGTATTTTTGATCTGCCGAAACGGCTATGCATACTAACCCCGTAATCTTTTTTCCCTGGTCCGAAAAAACCGGAATAACGCCTCCGTATAAGGGCGCTGCGTGTTTATATCGATAACATCCACGCCGGCTTGCCGCAGCATACGCGTGCGCTGTGCCAGCAGCCGGCTGCTGCGGCCCTGAAACGCCTCGCGCACGGCGCGGCAGGAGGAATCAACGTAGAATGCCGCGCGCGTTTCCGCGTCCTCCAGCCTGATAATTCCCGCTTCCGGCAGCGCCTGCTCCGCGGGGTCGGTGACGGTTACGGCAATAAGGTCATGCCGCTTGTTCGTGATTTTCAGCTGGAGCAGGCCTTCGTTTTTATCCTCGGAGAAAAAATCGGAGATTAAAAAACAGACCGCCTTTTTCCGGATAACCTGGTTCAGGTATTCCAGGGCAAGGCGTATATCCGTGCCTTTGCCCTCCGGCTTGTGGTACAAGGCCTCCCTGACCACGCGCAGGACATGGCGCAGGCCTTTGCGCGGCGGAATAAATTTTTCGATGCGGTCGGAAAAAATAATCAGCCCCACGCGGTCATTATTCTTTATCGCGGAAAAGGCGAGCACAGCGCACAGCTCCGCGGCAATCTCGCTTTTAAGCTGGTTCTGCGTGCCGAAATAACTTGAGCCGGAGGCATCCATAAGCAGCATCACCGTCAGCTGCCGTTCTTCCACGAACTTCTTCACAAAGGGGTGCCCCATGCGCGCGGTAACGTTCCAGTCGATGGAACGGATTTCATCGCCCGGCTGATATTCGCGCACCTCGTCAAATTCCATACCCCTGCCCTTAAACACGCTGTGGTACTGTCCGCCAAAAACATCGGTGACCATCCGCGAGGTTTTTATCTCTATGCGTTTGATTTTTTCAATTATCTCTTTGGGTAACATAAAATAAGTTTCAGGTTACAGGTTGCAGGTGTATAATCAAGAAGATGTGTTGACAGTTATAGCCCTAAAAGGTTACGGTTAAGGTTACGGCCCGCCTGTCCTCTGGAGGGTTTCGTCTTACGGCAACGTCTATCGTCTTAAAATACACTGTTTTTAGCCGTAACCGTTAAACGTTACCGATACGGGCTTCGTTACCGTTACCCATTACCAGAGGTTAACTCATCTTTAAGACAGTACATTTCAGGTTTCAAGCTTTTAACCTGCAGCTTGCAGCCTGCAGCTTGCAACTTTTACGGTACTTCAATCTCATCAAAAATATTTTTGATAATATCTTCGCTGGTTTTGCCCTCTGCCTCTGCCTCATAGGAAACGATCACGCGGTGCCGCAGCACATCCATGCCGATGGATTTTACATCCTGCGGCGTAACATAGCCACGCCCTTGGATAAAGGCGTATGCCTTGGCGGCAACAATCAAATAAATACTTGCCCGCGGCGATGCCCCGTACTGAATCAGGTCTTTTAAATGCGCCAAATTATGCTCCTGCGGCTTGCGTGTGGCAAAGACAATGTCCAGGATATATTTTTCGATCTTTTCATCGACATATATTTCATCGACAACCGTACGCGCCGCTAAAATCATCTTCGGCTCAATCACGGGTTTAATCTGTATTTTTTTATTCGTCTGCGCCATGCGGCGAATGATTTGCAGCTCTTCCTCCTTGCTGGGATAATCGATTTTAAGCTTCAGCATAAAACGGTCCACCTGCGCCTCGGGCAAAGGATACGTTCCTTCATGCTCTATCGGGTTTTGCGTAGCCATGACTATAAACGGCGCTTCCAAGGCAAACGTCGCCTGCCCAATGGTTACCTGCCGCTCCTGCATTGCTTCCAGCAGCGCGCTCTGTACCTTTGCCGGCGCGCGATTAATTTCATCGGCAAGGATGATATTGGCGAATATCGGCCCCTTTTTCGTCGTAAACTGCCCGTCTTTCGGATTATACACCAGCGTGCCCAGCAGGTCTGCCGGCAGGAGGTCCGGCGTGAACTGTATCCTTTGGAACTTCGTGTTAATCGCCTGTGCCAGCACATTAACGGAAAGAGTCTTCGCCAGTCCCGGCACCCCTTCCAGCAGGATATGCCCGTTTGCCAGGATGCCGACCAGTAAACGCTCGATAAGATATTTTTGCCCGACAATAACACTCTCGATCTGACGGGTGAGATCTTTAATAAAAACGCTCTCCTGTTTCACCTTCTCATTGATTGCCGTAATTCCCGCACTCATAGTTTCCTCCTTCTCTCTAAGATATTTTTCGTTTAATTCGGTGCAACTGGTTCGGAAATTTACCCAAAGTTAAATTTCCGATAAGTGTGATTTGTTTTTTGGGATTTTTAGCTGCTTACTCCTTACTGCATACTATTTCTCACTACCCGCTTTATCACTATTATTACAGCCGTTTTTATATATCCTCATGACCGTGGGATGACAGGCAATCTTCATGGTCAGGTCATCGATTATCGCGTAAAAACATGGCATTACGATTAATGTCAATCCGGTGGCAAACGCCAGCCCCCAGGCAATCGATAAGGCCATCGGCCGCAGGAACGGGTCAAAGCCGCCGATACCGTAGGCCACCGTGCTTAACCCGGCAACCGTTGTCAAAGTAGTCAGCAATACCGGACGCATGCGCAGCGCGCCGGCCTGGAGAATCGAATCGCGCCGGGAGAGACCCTGTAGGCGCAGTTTATTGATAAAATCAACCAACACGATGGAATCATTTACAACAATCCCGGACAAGCCGACAACTCCGATCAATGCAAGCATGCTGATCGCCTCATTATGAAAGAACAGCGCTAAAACCACGCCGATAAGCGCAAACGGAATCGTAAGCATAACAATAAACGGCTGAATAAGCGAGTTAAAAAGCGTGGCCAAAATCATAAAAATTGCCAGCGCCGCGATAAAAAACGCCGCCAGTAAACTCTTCAAGGTCTTCCGGTTCTCCTTCTGTTCTCCGCCGATACGCAGAGAATACCCCGGAAGCTTCTGTGATATATCACCGAATTTTTTCATTATCGCATCCGCCACTTCCTGCGTGCTGATTTTTTTCTCATCAACCCCACAGGCCACCTGCAGGTAGCGTTTCCCGTCAAGGTGGGTTATCGAACGCAACCCCTGGTCAAAATCAATATGCGTCACCGCCGACAAGGGAACAAGATTTCCTCTGGTATTGGGAATCAACGTTTTCTCGAACACCTTCATGGTATCTCTCTCTAGCTGCGGCAACCGCACCCTGACCTTGATCTCTTCTTCCGCCTTGGTTTGTTTTATCGTCGTGGCGATACCGCCGGCAAAGGCATTTCGGATACTTGCCGCAATCCGGCCTACGCTAAGAAATGCCTTTGCCGCCTTTTCTTTATCTACGACAATGCGCAGCTCCCGATTGCCAAGGTCATAGCTATCCGTAAGATCCGACGTTCCTTCTATTGACCCCACAAAGTCTTTTACCTCTTGAGTCAGATCCTTAAGAACGCTAAATTCTTCTCCCCTTATATTGATCTCTATCGCCCTTCCCACCGGAGGGCCTTCTTTGAGTTCATTAAAATACAGTCTTTCAAATCCTTTGATTTTTTCCAGCTGCGGCCGCAGCTCTTCAACCAGCTCGTGCGGCTCCTTATCCCTTTGCTGCATCGGGGTAAGATAAACATGTATCTGGGCAACGTGCGAGCCGAACTTCGACCCCGGATCGCTCATCCCGCGGCCTTCGGAAATCTCGCCGACGGTAGTGGTATACATCTGCAGGTATTTAGGCGGCATGGAATTCACGACGTCCTCCACCAGTGCCATTAATTCATTCATCTTTTCCAACGGAGTGCCGACCTTGGCTTCCGCGCGAATCTGAAACTCTTCAACCCCTTTTGCGCTGAACATGCTCCACTTCATTCCCATCTTTGCCAGGCACAAAGAACCGATAAGCGCAATAATGGTGATAAAGACAACCCAATAGCGGTGCTTTAATGCCCCTTCCAGTATCCTTTTATACTTCTCCCGAATAAACGCAAGCAAAAATTCTTCTTTTTTAGCCGCACCCTTGCCGTTTTTACGGCCGCGGATCGGCTTCACAAAATCCGCTAAGTGGGACGGTAAAATAATAAATGCCTCCAGCATGGACGCGCTAAGCGCGATAATCACCATCAGCGGTATGTACTTGAGAAACTTTCCAATAATGCCGCTCAGATACATCAGCGGCACAAACGCGACAATTGTCGTCACAATCGTCGCCGTAACCGGAGCAATAACCTCACTCGTGCCTTTAATTGCCGCTTCGCGCGGCGGCATCCCTTCTTCCACATAACGGTATACGTTTTCAGAAATGATTATCCCATCATCGACAACCATCCCCAGAACAATAATAAGCCCAAACATTGTCAATAGGTTTACCGTAATGCCGGCATACATCATAAATCCAAAGGTCGCGCCCATGGCTATCGGAATACCCAGGGCCGTAAATATCGCCGGACGAGGATGCAGAAAGGCAAACAATATAAGCACGACAAGGATAAACCCGATAATCCCGTTATTACTAAGCACCTTCAGCCGGCGCTTAATATAATAAGACAAATCATCATAGGGAGTAACCGTAAGCTCTTTCGGCGCCGTGCGCTTAAACTCTTCCAATATCCTGAATACCTCGTCCGTAACGGCAATCGCATCCCCTTTTTCTTTTTTGCTTACAACAAGGGTAATCGCCTTTTTCCCGAACCCTTTACGAATCTCCGTTTCTTCTTCAAACGTATGGCTCACCTTGGCCACATCCCTCACCCGCAGCCAGTTGCCGGCATCGTTGGCGCGGATAATCACGTTTTCAATTTCTACCTTACTCGTAAACTCCCCCATGGTCTTAATATTAAAATCTTCACCGTCTGTTTGCAGCTTGCCTCCGGGAATGCTCACGTTACGGCCGGCCAGGCTGTCCATAATCTCTTCAATGGACACATGCATCTGCCGCATATTCTCAAGATCCGGCTCCACCCAAAATTCCTGATTGCGGTAACCGTATCGCTTAACAGAGGATACTCCGGAAATATCTTCAAGCCTGTCCTTTAAAGTATCCGCCAATTCCTGGAGCTTAAACTCATTAATATCTCCGGATAAGGCAATATTTATAATCGGAAAGATCTTACTGCTGATCTCCTGGACGACCGGCCGGTCTTCAATATCATCCGGCAGGTCCGTTACCCTGTCCACCGCCTTCTGGATATCATTAATAACCTTCTGCTTGTCCGTGGCATCGGGATTAATCTCCAGAGAGATAACCGATGCCCCTTCCCGGGAAGCAGAACTGATTTCATCAATATCTTCGACCTCTTTAAGCTCTTTTTCCAAGGGAGTAGTTACCATTTTTTCTACGTCCTCCGCCGATGCCCCCGGATAGTAGGTACTTACAATGGCCACGTCAAAGGCAACCGGAGGAAAGGCTTCCCTGCGCAGGGAAAACATGGAAATAACCCCGATAATAAGCACAAGCACGGAAACAAGGTTTATAAACAAAGAGTGTTTTACGGAAAATTCGGCAAATTTCATAGTATATTTTTACGCCCTTCTTTTTAACTCGAATTTGCACCAGGTTCAGAGAGCCTCTTTCCAATATAAATCCAAAAGAGAATTCTCCGCCAGCAACAGGTCAATCATTGCCTTTTTCTGCTCAAACCTCACACCGCTTAATGCGAGCTGCGCCTGCTGCAGGTCTTCCTGGTAACGAATCAACGTATCCGTGTCCGAGCGGCCTTTGGCAAAGCGCTGTTCTTCAAATAAAAGCTTGTTTTCCTGCAGGCTGACAATCCGCTCCTGCAATTTTAGTTTTTCTATGGTATTATTTACGGCATCAACGCTATTGTTTATCTCTACGGCGATAATGCTTTCCGTCTTTTTCAGGGCAATAAGCGCCTTGGCCTTTTCCCACTGCGCCTTCTCGTGTTTACTGCTTGCCGCGCGGTTTTCCAGCGGAACCTGTACCGACAGCCCCATATACCACTGCGGATTATCTTCCTGCGTAAGATTCTCCCAGGCCTTTGCCTGCGAAGCCTCCAGGCCATTGTGAAGAAACGACGCCTCAAGGTCAACCTGCGGCCAGCGGCTGTTCCGTTTTAAGCGCAGCTCGATGTTTTTCATGGCCACATCATTTTGCGCCTGCTTATAATCCCGGCGCTGCTCCAGGGCGCGGCGCAGGTTTTCCTCCCAATCCAGCGCCCTTTCGCTAATATCAAGGGCGTCCTGCGGCACAATCACAATGTTCAGGTCTTCTTCGTGCAAAGAAAGCAGCACCTCGTTTTTGGCCATTGTCCGTTCATGCGTAAGCGCGGCGATGCTTGAACGGCGCTGCGCGACATTTGCCTCAACGCCGAAAAGCTCCGCGTCTTCTACCAGTCCCAACGCATGCTTATCCTTAAAAACAGCGTACAATTGTTCCGCCTTTTCCAGCATCGCCCGAGCGGTTTTTAATTCTTCCTGTTTTAACACCAGCCGCCAATATGCCGTTTGCGCCTGCGCCAACGCCTGTTCAATGCGGACGATCGCCTGAAAATCACTGTTTTCTATATCCAGCCTCGTGATCTTTATGCGGCCGCGGTCAATCATTCCGAAAAAATTATTGCCCAGCGGCTGGCGCAAAGAAAACTTCACGCTTGCTTCATGCCCTGTGGGAAAAGAGCTAAACGCGGAATTTGAAAAGTCACGGCTGTCGTCCGCGCTGATACCGAGAGTTGTCCCGCTAGGTAATTTTTTCTCCAAACCAAGCGAATAATCCGTTGTTGTCGACTTCGTACCCAAAAGCGTACTGGATGTTTTTCTCCGGTCATTAAGATAGGCTGCCTGCAGGGAGAGCATCGTATCAAAAATCGACCTCGCGTCCTTTAAATCCGTCCTGCGGATATACGCGTCGTATTTTGCCATCTGAATATCCGGATTGTTTTTCAACACGAGCCGGCTAACGTCATCTAAGGACAACGCCACGACCTCCGCCTGAGCACCGGAATCCAAAGCCCGGCAATCCCCAGCACAGCCAAGCAGCATTGCCGCGGTGGCAATTATTGCCGCCGCGAACCTTTTTTTAAATTCCCAATCATAAAAATGCCTGTTATTTTTTTTCATCTTTATATAGAATCTCGTTTAGTTTAAGCACAATCCGCAGGTATTCACGGCGCTCCTGCTCCGTCAACCGGCCGAAAATCTCGACAATTATCTTCTCCCTCTGCGCGCGGAAGGTTTTCACCAGCTGTTTTCCCGCAGGAGTAAGGTCAATACTGATTACGCGGCGGTCTTTTTCATCATACAGCCTTTTTACCAGTTTCAGCATACACAAACGCTGCACCAGCCCGGTCATTGCCGGCAGGCTTATCCGCTGTGCCGCAGCCAGTTGCCCCATCTTCAGGACACCCTTCTCATACAAGGAATCCAGCACTACAAACTGCGGGGCCGTAACCTTTCCCCTGGCCAGGGCGTCCGTCTGCCGGCTTAAAACTCCGCGCATAAGCTGCGGCAGCGCGCGAACCAATTGTTCGGCAAACTCCTGAAGACTCTGCTTATCCATTTTTATTTGTCATATTAAATATTAATAGGGTTAACTATTTACATCACTAAATATATCATCGAATCCGGCGGCTGTCAATAGATTTTTCCCGGCGGAGGATTTTCCGCTGTAGGGTTTTTATCCCACCTTCAGGACGCAACGCCCTCACAGAAAAACAATAAAAACTTGCTTTTTTGTACGGCTGCGTTATAATAATTATCATGCAAAAACTAAAAAATGTTTTCGGCTTTACTTTTATTGAACTTATGGTCGCCGTGCTGATCGTCGGTATTGTTTCGGCGATCGCCTACCCTCTTTACATAAATTCCGTGGAAAAGGCGCTCGGCGCAAAGGCCGTGGAAAACCTGCATTGCATACGCACGGCACTAATCAACTTTTTTGTCGAAAACACCAGCTACACGAACAATCTGGCTACGCTGCAAACCTACAATCAGTTCTCTCAAAACGACGGCGACTGGCAATATACAGTTGTCGTGGTAAACGATCCCGGCCCGCCAAAAAACTATAGTTTTACGATTACCGCGAGCCGCCTTGTCGGCCGTTTCATCAATCAGACAATCACACTTACCCATCCATATAAGCAGGCGCCGACAATAACCTATCCCGGGGGTTTTAACCATTGGCCTCCGGTCTAACCCCTGGGGCATCCGCAACTAAGGCGACAAACAAAATCCAATACTCAATATGCAGCTTTCAACGCTCACTGGTGTTTTATTTGCGCCAATTTATGATATAGGTCTCGAATGCTCTCGAGCATTGTTTCTCGCGAAAAGGCCGCGGTTTCTTGCAGTAACGTCTTACTGGCAAGGCCCTGTTCCCTTGCTAACTCCGGATTGTCCAGTAAAATGCACAGCTTCTCTACAAGCCCCTGCCTATCCCGGGGAGCAAGACAATACCCGTTAATTCCGTCGCGGACAATTTCCTTTACTCCGTCTACGCCATAGGCAACAACCGGCTTTTGCGCGGCCATGGCCTCCAGTAAGGCAATCGGCAGCCCTTCCCAGAGAGAAGTAAGCACGCTAATGTCAAACAGCGGCAGTATTTTTTCCATATCTTTGCGCCAACCGAGTAAAAAAACATTCTTTTCCAGTCCATAATCGCGAATCCGCTGTTCCATGGCCGTACGCAACACCCCATCGCCGACACAAATAAAACTTGCCTTATAGCCCAACTGAACAATTTCACGCGCGGCGTAAATAAAATCCAAGGGGTTTTTCTGCGGTTTCAGGCAGGCGACCATGCCGACAACCGTATTATCCGGATTAATTCCAAGTTCTTTTTTTAATTCGGCGCTATCCGCGCCGGCATGCCACGCATTGCGGTCAATACCGTAAGGAATGAGCGCGTACGAAGCTCTTGCGCCGATCTTATTATCAAGACCTTTGTTGATGTCGGAAACAGAAACCGCGACAAATTGCGTAGTAATGCGCCCGGCAGCCCGTTCCAGGAATATATATATTTTTTTTAGCCAGGGAAACTGGTAATCATTAAAACTCCAGCCGTGAATAGAATGAACGATCAGCGGCGCTCCGGCAAACCAGGCCGCCCAGCGGCCGAGTATCCCGGCCTTGGAACTATGCGTATGCACAACGTCGATATTGTTTGACTTAATGAACTGGACCAGCTTAAACAAGGCAATCAAATCATACAAGGGAGAAATTTCCCGGCGCAAAGACTTTAAAACACAAAGATGCAATCCGGGGATTACCTTTGCTTCCGCTTGCAACAGACCTTGAGGAGAGCAAATAAGAAATTTATCATAGGCGGCAGGATCCAGCCCGGCGAGAATATCCAGGGCATTTTTCTGCGCGCCGCCTAATTCCAGCGTAGTGATTATATGTAGAATACGGCATTTCTTTACATTAACAGTCATGCCTTAATTATACCAAATTTTATTGCTTTTGTTTATAAAAAAAGGTATACTTAACGTGGGAGCATTGCAGGTACTTACGAAATAAAGGAGATTATTTTTATGCGCAAGATTTCCGGTTTTACGCTGATTGAATTGATGATTGCCGTATTGGTTATCGGCATCCTGGTCACCATGGCCGTTCCCAATTATGCGCGTTCCGTGGAACGGGCAAAATGTTCCCAGGCCATCCACAATCTGAAAACAATGCGCAATGCCGCCTTGGATTGCTACGCGGAAGACCAAACCTTTGCTGACAATGCGGATACTATCGCTGAGTTAGCCGCACGTGTCGGCGCGAATTTCAGCGATAACACCGACTGGACATACCAAGTTACAGTCGCAACAGACGCTGCCTGGACAGTAAGAGCCACCAGGGTCGGCGGACATTGGAACGGATTGCTCATCTTTTTTAACCAGGATGAAGCCTGGACCGGATCTACATATCCCTTTACCGATCCGGGCGGGTGGTAATCTTCCACGGAAAGTTTCCTCCTTTTTTAAAACGGTTGCCCCGGTTATTTAGTCAACATAAATACCCTTGCCATTTTCCAGCCGATACCTTATAATAATATCCTTGTTGGCCTGGATATTTCATCCATGGCGGCAAAAGGAGACATTTGCTATGTTTAATTTTATTAAAAATAAGATTTTCGGCAACCATAACGAAAAAGAGATCAAGCGCATCGCGCCCCTTGTACCCAAAATCAATTCCCTGGAACCGCAGATACAACAGCTTTCCGACGAACAGCTGCGCGAAAAAACCGGAGAATTTAAAACCAGGATTCGCGAATACGTGCAGGCAAATGCCGGTAACGACGCGGATGATAACGAACGCATCCGCCTGGAAAAAGAAGCGCTTAACGATATCCTTCCCGAGGCATTTGCCGTCTGCCGCGAAGCGGCGCGGCGCAGTATAAACATGCGGCATTTTGACGTACAGCTGATCGGCGGCATCGTGCTGCAAGAAGGAAAAATCGCCGAGATGACCACCGGCGAAGGAAAAACCCTTGTAGCCACACTGGCCGTTTACTTAAACGCGCTGACCGGCCGGGGCGTGCATCTGATAACCGTTAATGATTACCTGGCACAGAGAGACTGCGGATGGATGGGGCCGGTTTATCACATGCTCGGACTTTCCTGCGGGTCTATCGCCCATGAATACTCCGTTGTATACGACCCGGCTTATAACGATGAATCCGCCCGCGACGACCGCATGGCGCGCCTGCGGCCAATCTATCGAAAAGAGGCCTATAATTGCGATATTACCTACGGAACTAATAACGAGTTCGGATTTGACTACCTGCGGGACAATATGGTTATGCGCAGCGAAGACATGTCGCAGCGCGGACTTAATTTTGCCATTGTCGACGAAGTCGACAGCATCCTTATCGATGAAGCGCGTACGCCGCTGATCATCTCCGGCCCTGCGGAGGAATCCACGGATAAATATTACAAGATTGATAAGATTATCCCAAAGCTTATACAAGGCGAAAAAAACGAGGAAACAAAAGAGGAAAGTGGCGATTACATTGTGGATGAAAAGGCAAATGCCGTTTATCTTACCGAGGACGGAGAAGTAAGGGTCTCGAAGATGCTCGGGGTTGAAAATCTCAGCAGCCTGGAAACCATGGAATTAAAGCACCATGTGGACCAGGCATTAAAGGCGCATTCTCCGCTGTTTAAACGCGATGTCCATTATGTGGTCAAGGACGGCCAGGTCATAATCGTTGACGAATTCACGGGAAGGCTTATGCCCGGCAGACGCTGGAGCGACGGCTTGCACCAGGCGGTTGAAGCAAAAGAAGGCGTAAAAATCGAGCGCGAAAACCAGACCCTGGCGACAATCACCTTTCAGAACTATTTCCGCAGGTACGCCAAGCTCGCCGGAATGACCGGAACCGCGGTTACCGAAGAAGCGGAGTTCCGGCATATTTACAAGCTGGACGTGGTCGTTGTTCCCACAAACCAGAAGCTTATCCGCGCAAACGCTCCGGATGTAATCTTTAAAACCGCTAAAGAAAAATTTACCGCGGTAGTCGCGGAAATCGAGCAGTTGTATGAAAAAAAGCGCCCGGCGCTCGTCGGCACGATCTCTATTGAAAATTCCGAGCTGCTCAGCCGCATGCTCAAACAAAAAGGCATAGCGCATAACGTGCTTAACGCCAAATACCATGAGCAAGAGGCATCGATAATCGCCCAGGCCGGCAGGTTCGGCCGCGTAACCATTGCCACGAACATGGCCGGCCGCGGCACCGACATTCTCCTGGGAGGCAACGCGGAATACTTTGCCGGAGAGCTTCTGCGCAAAAAAGGCATTGACCCGCAGCTGGCGACAAAGGAACAGAAAGAAAGCGCGCTGCAAAGCGTTAAAGAAGAGATAAAAAAAGAGCATGAAGCGGTTGTCGGGCTCGGCGGTTTACATATCATCGGAACCGAGCGGCACGAATCCCGCAGAATCGACAACCAGCTGCGCGGCCGGGCAGGACGGCAGGGAGACCCCGGCTCAAGCCGTTTTTATTTGTCCCTGGAGGATGACCTGATGCGCATCTTTGCCTCGGACAAGATTACGCGCTTCATGAACTTTGTGCAATGGGAAGAAAACATGCCCATAGACCATCCGTTAATCAGCAAATCCATCGAAATCGCGCAGCAGCGCGTGGAGTCGCATAATTTTGAAATCCGCAAACAGCTGCTTAAATACGGCGATGTCATGAATAAGCAGCGCGAGATTATCTACGAACAGCGCCGGATGATCCTGACACAGGAAAACACCCGCGATTATATACTCGGCCTCATTGACGAAAGTGTCGAAGAAATTGTCGGACAGTATCTGCCGGAAAAAACTCACCCTGCGGATTGGAACCTCTCCGGCCTTGAAGAATGCCTGCGGTCAAAGTTCGGCGTTATTTTTAAAACCCCGGAACAAGGCGACATACCGGAACAGCTCAAAAACGCCCTGCTCAAGGCCTATAACGAAAAGGTCGCAGGCATGGGGCCGCAGATGCATAAAGATTTTGAACGCGCAATCTGCCTGCACATCCTTGACAGCCAATGGAAAGACCATTTACACACCATGGACTCTCTGCGCGAAGGCATCGGCCTGCGCGCCTACGGACAAAAAGACCCGTTGGTTGAATATACGAATGAGGCCTATTTGCTTTTTTCCGACATGATCTCGCGCATAAAGGAAGAAACCCTGGAATTTCTGTTTAAGGTAACCGCGTTTCGCCAGCAGGAGGCCGTGGGGGTTTTCGCGCAAACTCCGGTTTCTTTCTCGCATCCTGAAACAACACAATTTAATGCCACACCGGCCGCAGGGCAGACCGTCCCGCTTAGCATGCAGCCGGAACAAGGGGCTGTATCGGAAAAACCCAGGACGCACATCCGGCCGGAACAAAAAGTCGGGCGCAATGAGCCGTGCCCGTGCGGAAGCGGTAAAAAATTTAAAAAATGCTGCGGAACATGAACCGGCAACTCTATCGGCAAAACAACTCTTCCCCGGCGGCAAGCGCTTTGTTTGAAACACGCCGCTTTATCCTGGTATTGTTCTCCTCCGGGATGCTGGCCTTGGCGTTTTCGCCGTACAATCTTGGCTTTCTTGCCTGGTTCGCCCTTGTTCCTTTCTTCATCGCATTACACAACGCATCTTTGCGGCAGCGTTGTATCCTGTCTTTTAGCTTTGCGTTCACATTTTTTTTGGCAACCGTTTACTGGCTGGCACACGTCAGCCTTATCGGCTTCATGTTGTTATGCGCATACCTGGGGCTGGAATTCTCTTTTTACAGCCTGTTTTTCCCCCGACTAACCTCCCGGCCGGCTCTTTTTTTAATCCCGTTGTTGTGGATAAGCATTGAGCAGCTGCGCGGCATGATGTTTTCCGGATTCGGCTGGGGGCTGCTCGGATATACACAATACAAAAATTTGACGCTGATTCAAATCGCGGACATAACCGGGGTCTGGGGAATAAGCTATCTGCTGGCAATGTCCAACACGGCGCTATCCCAAATATTCGTTTTGCGCAGACGTACCCCCTGGAATAATCCCGCAATCGTTGTTCCCTTATTGCTTGCCGCTATCTTTTACGGTTATGGGGCTTACTGCCTGCATTTAAACCGGCAGGGGCCGGATATCACCGTAAGTATTGTGCAGGGAAACATTGCCCAGGAAATAAAATGGGACCCCGACTATGCTACAGCCATTATCGAAAAATACCGGCAGCTAAGCATAATTGCGGCAGAAGAAAAACCGGACATTATTATCTGGCCGGAAACATCCGTACCCGGATACCTGCTCGACGAACCGCAGCTCTACAGCAGTGTTGTAGAGCTGGCGCAGCGATTAAAAACACATCTGCTGGTCGGCAGCCCGCGGGAGGATTACGAAACGCGCCGATACTATAACTCCGTTTTTCTTTTTTCGCCGGACGGGCATCTGCAGAAATTTCATGACAAGATACACCTTGTGCCGTTCGGAGAATACATCCCCTACAAAAAGATCCTCTGGTTTTTGGCTGATTTTCCCATCGCGGACTTCTCCGCCGGAAAAAAACACACGGTATTTCCTCTGCCGGCTGCCGGACGGCCAAACACGTCCTTTAGCGTACTTATCTGCTTCGAAGATCTTTTCCCTTTCCTCGTAAAAAGATTCCGGGATAAGGGCGCGCAGTTCCTCCTCACCGTCACCAATGAGGCCTGGTTCAAAAACAGCACCGAACCTCCGCAGCATACGGCGATCAGCGTCTTTCGCGCGATTGAAAACCGCTGCTGGTTTATCCGCTGCGCGAACACCGGGGTTTCCTGCTTTATCGACCCCAAGGGGGTTATCCGGAAAAAAGTGGAGTTAAGCAATAAAGATGTCTTTGTTCCCGGAATCGCCACGATGCGCTTAAAAGATTAGGCCAAACACGTTCCCTTCGTTTGACAATGTTTACGCAATATGGTACACTTGCTTTGGAGGTGAGAAATATGGTAAATACGATTTCCGTAAGAGAGTTACGGCCAAAACTATCCGATATACTAGGAGCAGTCCACGATAGGTTAGACCGCTATATCATTACTAAGCGTGGCCGGCCAGAAGCGGTAATAATGAGCATAGAGGATTACGAAAGTATTTTAGAAACAATAGAGATTATGTCTGATCGGCGTCTTATGCATAGTATCAAGCAGGCTGAGAAGGAAATAAAGGCCGGCAAAGGAATTCCTTTGGAAAAAGCGCGAAAGGAACTTGGCCTTGTATAAAATTGTACTATTATCAGAGGCAAATAAATTTTACAAGAAACTTTTTTATACCGATCGCCGGCTTTTCCAGCGCATAGATAACGCTCTTGGAAACCTTCGGCATACCCCTTTTATCGGTAAGCCCCTAAAGGATAAGCTGAAGGGAAGATATTCCTTGCGCGTGGGGGTATATCGAATTATCTATTCCGTAAGCAGACGAGAAATAATAGTATATATCTTAGATATCGGCCACCGCAAAGAGATTTATCGGTAATTCCGATCAGGCAACATTAAGAGGAACCTTCCTCTTATGGCGGCGGCCAATTTGTAAACGTTAAAGAACCTGTCTCATCAATTTCAATTAGACGGACAGGCGGATTCCTTACATATTGTGCCGTTGCCGTAAACCCCTCGCCGTTTAACGCGAGAAAATAAAGCCAATAATTGTCGGTAGTAGCAAAGTCCACATAATCGGTTAAATTCACCGTCAACCCGGTGTATTGGTTAGGAGTCACATCAAACCAATATTGTTTTTCCGCCTGATATATGGAATAAAGATTATTGACCGCAACCTGTTCATGTGCCCGAAACATCGCCTGGCGGTATAGCGGGATGGCAATCATCACCAGCACCGAAATAATAAGACAAGTAATCATCAGTTCAATAAGGGTAAAGCCGCCGGGTTTTCTCCTTGACTTGTTTTTAATAAAAACAAAAACACTTCCCATTTTATTTCCCCATTAATTAAATTGATTATAAATGCCCTTAAATCATTCCTGCTTAAAGTATATCACGCCTCTTTCTTTGTTGCCAAAAAAAACAGGCCTTGCAAGCTTAAGCCCAAACCCTTTTTGCAATGCTCAAGGTCTTTGTCTGTGAAGGATATACGTCAAGGATTATCTCCTCCGGTTCAAACCATAGCTTTATTTCCCGTTCAGCTTCTTTTTCATTCGAGGAGGCGTGGATGACATTTTCATAAACCCCTTTAGAGGTTATTCTCCCATAAGCCCCGCGGATAGAGGTGGGCTCTGCCTCTTCCGGATTCGTCGCCCCGGCCAAATCCCTGACCTTTGTAATTGCATCCTCACCCCAGTAAACCATGGCCAAAACCTTGCGCCGGGCATGCAGATTGCCCTGCAGATAATTAATAAGTTCTTCAAAAAACGGCTGCTCCGCAAGATTCTGATAATGCTCCCTGGCCAGCTCCGGTGAAACCTTCACAATTTTTGCGGCAATAATTTCCAGCTTTGTTTCCGAAAGCCGGGTTAATATATTACCGGTAAGGGACTTCACCAGTCCGTCCGGTTTAATTAGTACCAATGTTTGCTGTTTCATCTTTCCCTCCTTAATGAGCACATAATTTATGGAGGCTCCTGCCGACATAAATTATCTGTGCGAATTAATCCCGCAGCTTGATGAGGAAAATTCCGAAGGGATTTTTCTCAGCGTTTAAGCAAGGGATTCTTCCTCTATTTAAATCTATAATCTATCGGCCCTGCTGCCAACATTAATTATATATGCGAATTAATGCCTGAGGCGCTGCGGGGGTAAATATCGAAGAGATTTACCCTGCAAGCCTGCGCCCAGGCGTCAATAAACTAAATTTAGATATTTTTCCGGCGTTTAAGCGCGTCTCCATTTATACAAAATTTCTTCTTTAAGCATTGTCCCTTTATCGTTACGTGCGGACAATGTTTAAAATTCTTTCCAAATCATCCAGTGAATAATATTCTATTTGGACACGTCCTTTCTTTTTGCCGTGAAAAACACTGACCTTTGTACCGAAGATATGCTGCATCTCCTCCTCCAGCTGGACAACGTGCTGGTCTTTGTTCTGGCGGAATTTTATCCTTTCCTTTCGGCCGGACGCAGATGCGGCCGCCCGATGTTCCGCCTCTCTTACGGACAACCCTTGAGAAACAATCTTTTCCAAAAGCGCCAAGCGTTTGTCTATCGTCTCAACGCTTAAAATGGCCTTAGCGTGTCCAAAAGTAATATCTTCACGAAACATCGCATCCTTTACCTTTTCCGGCAGGGATAACAGCCGCAGCATATTCGCAACCGTCGCGCGGCTTTTGCTCACTGTCTGCGCCACCTGGTCCTGCGTAAAGCCAAAATCCTTCATCAGTGTTTCATAGGCCTTAGCCTCTTCCAGAGGGTTCAGGTCATCTCTCTGGATATTTTCAATGATCGAGATCTCGAGCATTTCCTGGTCGCCGACATTTTTCACAACCGCCGGGATTTCTCTATGTCCCAGGGCCTTTACCGCGCGCAGGCGGCGTTCTCCGGCAATAAGCTCATATTCATTATTATTATTTTTACTTCTACGAACAACCACGGGCTGCACAACACCTTTTTCCCGGATAGAATCAATCAGCTCCTGCAGTTTATCCTCCTTAAAATTCAAACGCGGTTGGTAGCGATTCGGTGCGATGTTCTCCGGTTTTAAGAAAACAAGGTCTTTGTGCTCTTCAATCTCTTCAGGGGAAATCAATGCCCCTAATCCCTTTCCCAGTACCCTGCGTTCCATTTTCGACCTCCTTTGTCGTTCAAAAATTTTTCATTCACTAGCCCGCGGTGTTTCCGGCGCCCTGCACTCCGCTATCCTGCTCGACCGCTGCTGCCTGCTCCGGAAATAGCGCACTGCTCTGAGATTGCGCATTATGGGGCTGCCTGGCAATTAATTCCTTTGCCAATGATTCATATTTGAGTGCGCCGATAGAAAACGGGTCATACAAAAGAATCGGCTGTCCAAACCCCGGGGCTTCGCTGAGACGAATGTTCCGGGGAATTATTGATTCAAACACCTTATCCTTAAAATACTCCTGCACCTCTTTTATTACCTCTCCGGTTAAACGCGTCCTATAATCCGCCATGGTTAAGACAACACCTTCAATCGCAAGCAAGGGGTTCAATGACTTTTTTACGAGAGAAATTGTATCCATAAGCTGGCTCAATCCTTCCAAGGCATAATATTCGCACTGCAAGGGAATAATCACGCTGTCCGCAGCAACCAATACGTTCAGTGTAAGCAGGCCCAAAGACGGCGGGCAATCAATAAAAATAAAATCATACTGCTCCTTTGTCGCCCCGAACATCGCCTTCATTCGGAATTCGCGCTGCGGAGTGTCTACCAGTTCAATTTCCGCTCCGGTCAAAGATACGCTTGAAGGCGCAACAAAAAGATTCTGCACCGGACCGGAAAGAACAATCTCTTCCAAAGCAGCAATGCCCATGAGCGCCTCGTAAGCGCCTCGTTGCACGGTCTTCTTATCGATGCCCAATCCGCTTGTCGCATTTGCCTGCGGGTCGGCATCAACAATAAGAACCCGGCTGCCGCTTTGCGCAAGAAACGCACCTATATTAATCGTCGTCGTTGTCTTGCCAACCCCGCCTTTTTGATTACAAACACCAATAATCTTACCCATAAAAACCTTTTCTTTCTATGTTTTAATTCTTAAATAGCAGTTGTCCGATTATTCCGGCTTGTCTTTTTGGACTTCTTCAACTTCCTGCTTCTTGGTCCGAAAAAAGTTCATTTCCGTAACAAGTTGACTGCTAACAACTTCCAGCTCTCTAATCAGTTTTGTTGATTCTTCCGAAGCACCCTTCCCGCCATCTTCGTAAGCCGAAATCTTTACCGCTAATTCCGTAAGCTTTGTGGCCATTTCGCGATATCTTTGCATCAGAAATCTTATTTTGACAATCGCGCCGTCAATTGCCCTGGCCAGGTCAGCAAGCTCATCCCCGGCCCGAAGAGTACTTAAGTCAACGCTAAGGTCGCCGTTTTCTATGGCGTGTGCCGCCTTCTCCATGCGGCTAATCGGCCCGGCAATTTTATGCGAAACAAAAATACTTAAGATAAATAAAACAAAGGACCCGGCAATCAGGCGCAAAACAAGGATATTGGAAACGCGGCTGAAAATTTCCGCAAATTCCAGCACAACGATAGAGTTGATCATCCCTGCGCTTTTTTCATCAATGCCGTTTTTGTAAACATTATCGATCTTGTTTACAAACTCCCTTGATTGGACTAAGGTGGAAATCTCGCTCCAGGTAGTTATATATGTGGTCCATATCGCGATAACACTGATTACTAACGTAGTGATAAAAATTATCAAACTAAATTTTAACTGAAACCCTTTGCGTACAAAATAATTTTTCCGGACATACGCCCCCCTATCTGCCATTAGACACCTCCCTGAATTATGATAATTTGAATTTGGTCATTGGTTATTATTTGGTTATTGTATCTTGATTATTGGTTATTTTATTCCCTCTCCCCTTATGCTATGCGCGATTTTCAATGTTCCACGTGGAACATTATTTCAATACTATTTTAAACACAATCCTGTTTTTTGATTTATTCAAGACGAAGAAGAACGAGCGCGATGTCGCCGGAGGAAATTCCGGAAATTCGCATTGCCTGGCCAATAGACCGCGGTTTTATTTTGTCCAGCTTTTCCATCGCTTCTTTCTTCAATCCGTTTATCTGTTTATATGGAAAATTCTCCGGGATAATTTTATCATCGAGCTTTTTCAGGCGTTGAATAAAACTCTTTTCCCGTTGAATATATCCTTCGTATTTTATTTCGATTTCAATCTGCGCCGCTATTTCCTCGGAAACCTTTGCCACGCGAGAATCAAGCGCGGCAATTTTTTGATAATTCATCTCCGGCCGCTTCAGTAATTTCGCCAGAGTCGTGTTTCCGTGCCGCAAACTATTCAGTTTACTTAATTCCGTAGAGATTGTTTTTCCTTTTTGTTTTATTGTAGCAAGTTTTTTCCGCGAAATCAAGCCTAATTTAAACGCATATTTGCTTAGCCGTAAATCCGCGTTGTCTTGTCTTAACACAAGCCGGTGTTCAACGCGCGAAGTAAAAAGCCGGTACGGTTCCTCTGTGCCCTTTATTGTAAGGTCGTCAATCAGCACCCCGATATATGCCTGCGTCCGGTCCAACACAAACGGCGATTTATTCTTCACGCGCAGCGCCGCGTTAATGCCGGCAATAAGTCCTTGGCAGGCAGCCTCTTCATATCCGGTGGTCCCGTTGATCTGGCCGGCAAAATAAAGGTTGCGAACCTTTTTCGTTTCTAATGTCGCTAATAATTGCGTCGGATCGGCATAATCGTATTCTATCCCGTATCCAAAACGCATGATCTGTGCCTTTTTCAATCCGTCAATCGTCATCAACATCTTTATCTGCACATCCTGCGGCAGGCTGGTTGATAGTCCGTTAACATAAATCTCGCAGGTTTTCCGGCCTTCCGGCTCAAGAAAGATTTGGTGGCGGTCTTTTTCCGGAAACTTTACCACCTTATCCTCAATCGACGGGCAATACCTAACGCCGGTTCCTTTAATTTTTCCACTATACAAAGGAGAGCGGGATAGATTGTCTCTGATTAATTTGTGCGTCTTTTTGTTTGTATACCCCAGATAACACTTTACCTGGTCTATATTAATTGACTTTGTATCATAAGAAAACGGGCTGGGATTTTTATCTCCTAACTGCGGCTCGAAACAGGAAAAATCGATTGAGCGCGAAAGCAGCCGCGCCGAAGTCCCGGTTTTTAGCCTCCCCATCGAGAATCCCAACTCACGCAGGCATTGACCTAGACTAACGGAAGAAAACTCTCCCATTCGGCCGCCGGAGAGCGTAGCATTTCCAATATGGATAACCCCATTAAGAAACGTGCCGGCGGCAACCACGACTGTTTTTCCTAAAATTTTCAAGCCGCTGTCCGTAACAACACCGGCAACCGCCCCTTTTTTGATAACGAGGCCCGTTACCATCAACTGCTTAACCTCCAAGCCTTCCTGGCGTTCAAGGCTGCTTCTCATTACACTCTGATAGAGGCACTTGTCCGCCTGGGCGCGCGGAGACCATACTGCCGGCCCCTTTTTCGTATTAAGCATCCGAAACTGTATGCCCGCCAGATCAATGGCCTTGGCCATATCTCCTCCCAAGGCGTCAATTTCCCGAGCCAGCTGCCCTTTTCCCGGGCCGCCGATTGCCGGATTACAAGACATCTGAGCAATAGAATCAATGGTAATTGTCGTCAATAACGTTTCGCACCCCATACGGCTGGCAGCCAACGCTGCTTCACATCCCGCATGCCCGGCGCCGATTACAATCACATCATATGTTTTTGGAAGGGTTATTGTGCTCATTAAATGTGTTTTTTTGGGGGGGTGAATTCTTTTTAGGTCCGTTGTTTTCTATTATTTACTAAAATGTTCCACGTGGAACATTTTAAGTCTTTGCGTCATCCGCAAGGATGCTGACCTGGATTTTGGCCTTTTTCGCCCCCTGCATTCCAAATAATCCGCGCTGCCCTTCGGTTAAAATATGGATTTTAATCTTATCCCGATGCAGATTTAATTCGTCAAGGGCATTGCTAATTGCTTCTTCAACCGTGTTCCCCTCAAATTCTCTTGTCCTGATGTGCTCTTTTGCTTCATCTTTCTCAACCATACTACTCCCCTTCGTTCACTTTGTACCTTTTCCGTCCGCCTTCTTTATGTGTCCAGCGGTTTAGGAGCACACCTTGGCCTTTTTGCTAATACCAAGTTGTATTGCAAAAGAAAAAATAGAGTTGGTTAGAAAATACAGCGCTAGTCCCGAAGGAAAATTATAAAAAATAAATCCGAGAAAAAACGGCATTAAAAAGGCCATTGCCTTTTGCTGATCATTTGCCTGCGCTGGATTTGTAAGCTTCTGCTGAAAAAACGACACTGCAATCATTATTATCGGTAAAATATTTATAGAACTTCCTATCAGCGGATATTCTCCCGGTAAGTTTATAAATGCATCCGGCGCCGCCAGGTTTTTTATCCACAAAAAGCTTGCGCCCCTTAATTCAATGGCCCGCATTAACACATTATACAAGGAAAAAAAGATCGGCATCTGCAAAAGCATCGGCAAGCACCCTCCTGCCGGATTGACCTTATGCTTCTTATATAATCCCATTATTTCTTTGTTTAGCTTTTGCGGATTGTCCTTGTGTTCATTGCGAAGCTGTTCCACCAGCGGTTGCAGGGACTGCATCTCCTTCATGGACACAAGGCTTTTGATCGTTAACGGCGCCAAAAAGAGGTTAATTATAATCGCAAGCACAACAACGGCTAATCCGTAATTATTTAAGAGCTTATATAGGAACCTTAGCAGCATAAGCAGCATTTCGGAAATTCCGGCAAAAAACCCTTTTCCGCGAATCGCCTCTATTCCCAGGTTAAGGCCGGACATCGTCTCATAATCCGTAGGGCCGGCATAAAGCACAACCTCTTGGCGAACGGTCTGTTGCGGCATAATAGCAAGTTGCTTGCAACCTATTCCCACGTTCGCCTTTGCGCCGGGAGAGCCTGGCGCGGCTTTTTGGGTATAAAAATAGTCAGCGCCGTTTAGCGGAGTCGCAACAAGCGAAAAATATCTTGTCTTAAAGCCGGCAAAATGTATGTCTCCCTCTATCTTTCGCAACGACTCCAGGCTGTTTATGTTTTTCTTGTACATTTTGCCGTTTTTGAACATGGCCATCGCGTCTCTAAACCTGTCTTCTATACCGCTAACCTCATTAAGGCCGGTTGCGGCAACAAAGGAATACCCTGTAAAAATCTCTTTGTCCGATGCATTTTTAAATTCCGTTATCAGGCTTATTTTATACATCCGGGCATCAAGCTCGATCCGTTTTATTATTGTTAACTTATTGCCTTTACTATAGATGAATTCTACGGCCGTATTGCTTTCTTCGATGCCCTCCAAAACGGAATCTAGCAACAGCCCTTCTTGATAAAAAATTCCCCTTCCCTGAGTCCCAACATCAACCAAAACCGTCGGCAGCTGTGTTCCGGGGTCAGTTATCTTCTTAAGCTCTATGCGTTTTATATCAGCCTCCGGACTAGCGATAACAACGCGATAAAGGTCATTTTCTATCGTGTAAGTTTTTACAGGGGCAGTTGTTACAGGATTAGCGTATTCTTTTGGGCCCGATTGAAACGCGGTTTCTGTTTGTGGCCTACCAACCGTACTGCCTGGGCCTTTTATTTGGATTTCCTCAGGGGGAGTAAAAAACTGCGGAAAAAACTGCTTTATAAGCAGTGGGTAAAAATACAATACAACTACTGTAATAATTACGGCTAAAAGAAAATTCTTTTCATTTTTCATTATTGCGCACCTTATCTACAGGGTCGTATCCGCCGCGGGACAGAGGGTTACATCTTAGGATTCGCCATGAACCAAGCAAAATTCCTTTTAAAACACCCTTTTTTTTCACTGCCTCTTTGGCATACACCGAGCAGCTGGGATAAAACCTGCAAGACTTTAACATTAATCCTGATAAATAGTTGCGATAAAAATCAATTAAAAATAAGACCGTTTTTTTCATCTCAGCTTTTTAGAAAAGTTTCAATATCGCCTCTTTAAAAAAGTCATAACTAGCTGTTTCCGGCATTTCTTTTAACACAAAAACAATATCTTTCCCCTCTCCAAAGATATCCTTATTCCGTTGAAAAACCTGCCGGATAATCCGCTTCACCCGGTTGCGGTTAACATTGTTGGTGCAGGTCTTTTTGCTTACGCTAATACCAATTCGGTTGTGCATTAAGCCGTTTGGCATGGTGTATACCCACACCTGCCTGCCCTTTTTTCGCAAACAGTATCGATATACATTTTTATATTGGAAAGGCCGTAACAGGCGCTCTTTCTTTGATAGGCCGCACTGCTTCATTTTAGACGGTAAGTTTTTTGCGTCCCTTTTGCCGTCTACGCTTCAATATTGCGCGCCCGTCTTTCGACTTCATTCTCTCGCGAAACCCGTGTGTTTTTTTTCTTTTCAGGTTTGATTTTGGCTTTAGAGTTTTCTTCATCCGGCATCCCTCTTTCCTTATTATTTTTTATATCTAAAAATTATAGCACAACTGTTATTTTAGTCAACAAAAAACTCAAAAAAACTCTTGAATTTGTCCTTCTTTCTGTTATAATAATTTTTTAGTAGTTATTCCGGGAATATTCGTGCTGTGGATAACATGTGGATTGTTTTAGGAAACAAAATTATAACTATTTAAAAACAAAGAAGATACAATAGTGTTTTTTTAATTCATGTCTGTTAATAAATAAAGGCCTTATACTTACCGCTATGCACAATAATGCTGTACAACTATGGTCCGAAGTTCTGTCTGTTCTTAAACAGGAGATTCCCGCGCAAAGTTTTGAAACCTGGCTGAAGCCGACAAGGGCGGTCATGCTTTCCGACGAGCAAATCAACGTCGAGGTACCAAATAAATTTTTTAAGGAATGGCTGTTGGATCATTATTATGAGATGCTTTGCGAAACGCTTACCCGTATTGCCTCTTCGCAGCTGCGCATTGATTTTATCGTCGGAACAACGCAGGCTTCTCAGATCGCGGAAAAAATAATTGCCGGCATCTCCAGAGAAAAAACGCCCTCCGAGCCACGCCACAAACCGGATGTTTATTTAAATCCTAAATATACCTTTGATAGTTTTGTCGTCGGGCCCAGCAATAGGTTCGCACATGCTGCAAGCTCCGCGGTTGCCGAATCCCCGGCACGCGCTTATAATCCTTTATTTATATACGGCGGGGTGGGGTTAGGGAAAACGCACCTTATGCAGGCGGTCGGGCATTTTATTTTAGAGAAAACCCCCGGAGCAAAATTATCATATACTACCAGTGAGCGATTTACGAACCAGCTGATCAATGCTATTCAGACGAGAACCACGATGCGTTTCCGCGAAAAATACCGCAATGTAGATATTTTATTAATTGATGATATCCAATTTATCGCCGGAAAGGAAAGCACTCAGGAAGAATTTTTCCACACGTTCAACACCCTTTATGATGCGCATAAACAGATTATTCTCTCCAGCGACCGTTCGCCGAAAGATATTCCCGGACTCGAAGAGCGCCTGATTTCCCGTTTTGAATGGGGGCTGGTTACGGATATTCAACCGCCTGACCTGGAAACACGCATTGCTATTTTGCGTAAAAAAGCGGAGCGGGAAATTGTAAAGGTGCCGGATGACGTAATGTTTTTTATCGCCGAAAAAATTCATTCAAATATCAGAGAGCTGGAGGGGTCGCTTATTAGGGTTGTTGCCTATTCTTTATTAACAAATAATCAAATTTCAATCGCGGTTGCCGAAGAGGTTTTAAAGGACGCAATAAAAGAAGACGCGCATACGCAAATCATCACTATTGACTGCATTCAGAAGGTTATTGCTGAAAATTTTGATATTAGAATCTCTGATATAAAAAAGGAGGGGAGAAAAAAGATTATCTCTTATCCGCGCCAAATCGCCATGTTTTTGGCGAGAGAGCTAACAAATCACTCTCTTTCGGAAATCGGCGAATATTTCGGCGGACGGGACCATACTACGGTTTTACACGCGTATGAAAAAATACGGAAGTTATCAAAAATTAATACAAAAGTAAAAGATTTATTAACATCACTTATTAACAAAATAGAAACAAAATAACCTTTTGTAAAAAAAGGGGTTAAAGGGGTTATCCACAAAAAAGATGCTGCACTACTATTACAACTACTATCTTTATATAAAAAAATAATACATAGTATATAGAATAACTTGTTGATAAAAAGGGGGATAAAATGAAATTTAAGGTTTCCAAAAGCGTTCTTACCAGCGCGATTCAAACCGTAGAAGGCGCTGTGGCAACAAAAACAACACTACCTATTTTATCAAATGTATTAATCGAAGCTTCGAAAGATAAAATATTATTTAATACTACGGATCTTGATATTGGAATTATTTATTGTGCAAAAGCGGAAGTAATTGAAGAAGGAAACATCACTGTTCCGGCAAAAAGATTTGCCGATATTGTCCGAGAGCTTCCGGAAGGAGAAATAACCATAACCGTAAGAAAAAACTTTAATATGATAATCGATTGTGATTCATGCTCATTTCGTTTAATCGGGTTACCGAAAGAGGAATTTCCGACGATTCCTAAATTTAACAATAAAGAAAATATTATACTTCCGCAGGCGGTATTAAAAAAACTTTTAAAAAAAGTGAGCTTCGCGATGTCCCGGGACGAAACCCGCTATGTATTAAACGGGACATTATTCATGCTGAAAAATAAAATATTGCGCCTTGTGGCTACCGATGGAAGAAGGCTGGCCTTAATTGAAAGCGCGCTGCCTCTGGAGATTAATAAAAAAGAGGTGATTATTCCGATAAAAACAATCAATGAGTTGAATAAGATTTTAAAAGATGAAGGCCAGGTAAAGATAATATTTTCCGATAATCAAATTGCTTTTGAATTAGACGGAACAACAACGATCGTATCACGCCTTATTGAAGGAGAATTTCCTAGTTATGAGCAGATAATTCCGAAAGAAAAACAAAAAGAAAAACAGGAAAAAATTCATATTGAAAAAGACCGGCTGCTTTCCGCGATAAAAAGAGCGAGTTTATTTACCAGTCAGGATTCGCAGTCGATAAAACTGGATGTATTTAAAAATAAACTTGTGATTTCAAAGATGACTCCGGATATCGGAGAAGTTAAAGAAGAGATTACGATGGACTACAAAGGAAACGAATTAACCGTCGGTTTTAACCCGGCTTTTTTAATGGATGTGTTGAAAAACCTGCAAAATGAAACCGTAGATTTTGAACTAAATGACGCGGAAAAACCCGGTGTATTTAGAGAGGTACTAACTGAAGAAAACGGGATGTATGTTTATATCGTGTTACCGATGCAGCTGGTATAAAAAATGGACAGAAAAATAGTACCGATTGCAAAAATCATTGAAGGAATTCTGGAAAAACATGAGCATCAAAAAAAATCCCGGCAGGCAATAATTATTGATTCCTGGAAAGAGATTATGCCGGCTCAGGCGGCACAATATACTGCGCCGGCAGCGATTAAAAATAACACGCTGACGGTTGTTGTTTCCAATTCGGCGTGGCTGCACCATCTGACAACAGAAAAGAAAAAGATTTTAAAAAAAATCAACCATTTTCTCGGCGAAACAAAAATAGACGAGCTAAGATTTAAAATAGGAAGCCCGGATGTTTATCAATAATTAAAAGAGTTAATTCGCAGCGCGGATGGAAAAATATATAAGGAGGAATTAATTATATGCCGGAAAAATATGATGCGATGACGATTCAGGTTTTAGAAGGGGTGGATGCCGTCCGCAAACGCCCGGCAATGTATATCGGAGACACGACGGCGCGCGGGCTGCACCACCTGGTATACGAGGTCGTTGATAACTCTATAGACGAAGCGCTTGCCGGTTATTGTAATAATATCGAGGTTATCGTTCATGAAGACAATTCCGTTTCGGTTATGGATGACGGCCGCGGGATACCCGTGGATATGCATAAAACACAGAAAAAACCGGCGGTTGAGGTTGTTATGACCACATTGCATGCCGGCGGAAAATTTGACCACCGCGTTTATAAGGTATCCGGCGGGCTGCACGGTGTGGGTGTAAGCGTAGTAAACGCGCTTTCTGAATGGCTGGAAGTCGAGGTTTGGCGCGACGGAAAGATATACCATCAAAAATACGAACAGGGTAAGACCGCGACCAAACTTACGGTGATCGGCAATACGAAAAAGACCGGAACTAAAGTAATGTTTAAACCCGACCGGGAAATTTTTGAAATAACAAAATTTAGTTTCGATATTCTTGCCAACCGGCTCCGCGAACTCGCCTTTTTAAATAAAGGCCTGATGATTAAATTAACGGATGAGCTGGCAGAAAAGACGATGGACTTTTGTTTTAAAGGCGGCATAATCTCTTTTGTTGAATATCTTAATAAAAACAAAAATCCGTTATTCAAGAAGGTTGTTTGCCTGGAAAAAGAAAAAGACGACGTGCAGGTGGAAATTGGCATGCAGTATAATGACGGTTACGCGGAAACCGTATACAGCTTCGCGAATAATATCAATACGATTGAAGGCGGCACGCATTTGAGCGGTTTTCGTTCCGCGCTGACCCGAGCACTGAACCAGTTTTGTAAAAATAAAAAGGTATTTAAGAACGAAAGCTTCACGCTTTCCGGAGAAGATGTGAGAGAGGGGCTGGTTGCGGTTATCAGCGTGAAAGTGCCGAATCCGCAATTTGAAGGGCAAACAAAAACAAAACTGGGAAACAGCGAGGTGGAAGGTATTGTGGCCTCGGTGGTAAACGAGGCGCTCGGGTCCTTTTTGGAAGAGAATCCTTCCGTCGGCAACAAGATTGCCGAGAAGGCGGAGCTGGCGGCGCGCGCGCGCGATGCTGCCCGCAAAGCAAGAGAATTGACGCGCCGAAAAGGTGCCCTGGACAGCGGCGCGCTGCCGGGAAAACTGGCGGATTGTTCGGAGCGCGACGCGGCCTTATGCGAAGTATATATCGTCGAAGGGGATTCTGCCGGAGGCTCGGCGAAACAGGGCAGGGACCGGCGGTTTCAGGCGATTTTGCCGATAAAAGGAAAAATTCTAAATGTAGAAAAATCACGGCTGGATAAGATTTTAAGCAACGAGGAAGTGCGCACGATTATTACCGCGCTCGGCACCGGCGTAGGAAACGAATTTTCTTTGGAAAAACTGCGATATAATAAGGTTATTTTGATGGCGGATGCGGACGTTGACGGAAGCCACATTCGAACGTTATTGCTGACATTGTTTTTCAGGCAAATGCCGCAGCTCATCGAAAAAGGGCATGTGTATATTGCGCAGCCGCCCTTATATAAGATTAAAAGAGGCAAGCGGGAAGAATATATCGAGACAGAAGAGGATATGGATGGTTTATTGCTTGACCTCGGCCGCGAGGGCGTAAAGCTCTTTGATGCAAAAACCAAAAAGCAGTTTACGGATAATCAGTTCGGCGAGCTTTTGAATATCATCCTGGAAATCGAGGCGCTGGGCCATAGCATAGAAAAAAAGGGGATCCGTTTTCAGAAATACCTGTGCCTGTGCAATGAGAAAACGAAAAAATTCCCGCTTTATCGAATTTTTACGAAAGACGGAAAAGAACAGTTTCTTTTTGACGAAAAAGAGCTGGCGGACATTGTGAAAGAAGAAGAAAAGCGCAGCGGTAAGGACGTGGAAATCCGCGAGAAAGAAGCGATTAAAACAGAAGAGACGGATGCGGCGGAAACCCTGGATGTTATTGGTTTTCATGAGGCGAACGACATTGCGAAGCTCGCGGCAAAACTGGACAAACTGGAGCTGGATATTGTCGACTATGACAAGGCCGCAGAAGAAAAATCCGGCAGCTTTGAAGACGAAATGAAAAAAACAGCGGCGAAAAAGAAAACAAAACAAATACAGGCGGCAGACAAAGGCCTTCCGGCGCTGGTGAACTTACTTGATACAGAAACAAAAGAGGAATCTTCTGTCGCCAGTTTAAGGGATCTTCTCAGTTTTATCCGGCTTTCCGGAAAAAGGGGGATGACCATACAGCGCTATAAGGGCTTAGGAGAAATGAATCCCGCGCAGCTTTGGGAAACAACAATGAATCCGGAAAAAAGAACCATGCTTCAGGTAACGATCGAAGACGTAGTGGAAGCGGACGAAATTTTTACCATTCTGATGGGAGATGCCGTGGAACCGCGGCGCGAATTTATTGAGAAAAATGCGAAATACGTAAAGAACCTGGATGTATAATTTAAAGAAAAAACAGGAGTGAGAATATCCCATGTATGCACAAAACGAAAGAATTGTAGCCGTACCTATCGAAGCGGAAATGAAAAAGTCTTATATCGACTACGCGATGAGCGTTATTGTCGGGCGCGCGCTGCCGGATATCCGCGACGGGCTTAAGCCGGTGCACCGGCGTATTCTCTACGCCATGAAAGAATTGAGCCTTGAGCATAATAAGCCGTACAAAAAAAGCGCGCGTATCGTCGGAGAAGTGCTTGGTAAATACCATCCGCACGGCGATGTGGCGGTTTACGATTCTTTAGTCAGAATGGTGCAGAGTTTTTCCTTGCGCTACCCGCTGGTCGACGGGCAGGGCAATTTCGGCTCGGTGGACGGGGACTCCCCGGCGGCGATGCGTTATACGGAAGCGCGTATGGCGGCAATTACCCGCGAATTACTTATTGACATTGAAAAAGAAACGGTTGATTTTGTCCCTAATTTTGACGAGTCTCTGGAAGAACCGACGGTTTTGCCGGCGGCGCTGCCGAACCTCATGATCAACGGCTCCAGCGGAATTGCCGTGGGTATGGCGACAAACATCCCGCCGCACAACGTAACCGAAGTTATCGACGCGTTAATTTATCTTATCGACAATCCGGACGCGCAAATAAAAGATTTAATGAAAAAGATTCAAGGCCCGGATTTTCCCACGGCCGGTATTATCTGCGGCCGCGAGGGGATTAAAAAAGCCTATGAGACCGGCAGGTCGCCGATTAAAATCCGGGCAAAGGCGGTTATCGAAACACAGAAAAGCGGCAAGGAATCGATTGTTATCACGGAAATTCCTTATCAGGTAAATAAGGCGAACGTGATCGGGGTAATCGCCGGACTGGTGCAGCAGAAAAAAATCGAAGGAATTTCCGACATTCGCGATGAATCGGACAAAGACGGCATGCGCATGGTCATCGAGCTTAAGCGCGACGCGGTTGCGCAGGTAATTTTAAACCTGCTTTATAAGCATACGCAGCTGGAAACAACGTTCGGGATCATCTTTTTGGCGCTTGTCGATAACCAGCCGCGGATATTGAACCTGAAACAGATATTGTATTATTTTATTGAGCATCGCAAAGAAATTATCACGCGCCGGACAAAATTTGAACTGCGCAAGGCGCAGGAGCGGGCGCATATACTGGAAGGATTAAAAATCTGCCTGGATAACCTGGACAAGGTGATTAAAACCATCCGCGAGTCAAAAAACACTCCGGAGGCAAAACAGGCCCTGATGGAAAAATTCGGGCTGAGCGAGTTCCAGGCGCAGGCGATTCTGGAGATGCAGCTGCAGCGGCTTACCGCCCTGGAACGGGAAAAAATAGAAAACGAATACCTGGAGCTGATAAAGAAAATAACTATTTTAAAAGCCATTCTTGCTGACCCGAAAAAAATACTGGCGATTATTAAAGAGGAGCTTGAAGAGCTGCGCAAAAAATACGGAGACGAACGCCGCACGCAGATTATCGCCCAGATCGACGACTTTGAGATCGAAGACCTCATCGCCGACGAAGACGTGGTGATCACGCTTTCTCATGCCCGGTATATAAAACGGCTGCCGGTGAGCGCCTATCGCAAGCAGCGCCGCGGCGGAAAAGGTGTTTCCGGAGCGGGAATGCGCGAAGAAGATTTTATTGAGCATTTATTCATTGCCTCCACGCACGATTATTTACTGGTGTTTACCGACCAGGGAAAGGTCTATTGGCTGAAGGTCTACGAGATTCCCCAGGGCGGAAGAGCCTCTAAGGGCAAGGCGATTGTTAATATCTTACAAATCGCGCAAGGAGAAAATGTCAGCGCACTGATACAGGTGAAGGAATTTACAGAGGGGCGGTTCCTGGTGATGGCCACGCGCAACGGGGTCATAAAGAAAACAGACCTTATGTCGTACAGCCGGCCGCGTAAAGGCGGCATCAGCGCAATCACCATGCGCGACAAAGATGAGCTGATAAGTTGTAAACTGACGGACGGAGAGCAGGAAATATTCCTGGCGACAAAACAAGGCAAGGCAATTCGCTTCAGCGAAAAAGACGTGCGCGACATGGGGAGAACGGCATCCGGCGTACGCGGGATCTCCCTGGCGAAAAAAGATGAAGTTATCGGCATGGAACTTGTGCGAAAAGACGCGACCTTGCTCGCCGTAACCGAGAACGGCTTTGGCAAGCGTACCGGGATGGACGAATACAAGGTGCAACGCCGCGGCGGCAAGGGCCTTATCAACATAAAGACCACAACAACCAACGGCCTGGTAGTCGGGCTGAATGCGGTTGTGGATACGGATGAGCTCATGCTCATAACCTCCAGCGGCATGATCGTGCGCTGCCCGATCAAAGAGGTGCGCACTACCGGCCGGTCTACGCAAGGGGTGCGGTTGATGCGTATAGACAGCAAAGATAAGGTCGTTGCGGTTGCCGGATTGGCGGCAAGAGAAGATGACGAAGAAATCGAAAATGGCGAGGACATTGCGGAAATCGCATGAGCTGTTTGAGCACACGGCGGACATCGGATTACGGGCCTTTGGAAAAGACAGCAGCGAATTATTTGTAAATGCGGCAAGAGGGATGTTTTCTATTATCGCCTGCCCTAAAAAAAGGCAGCCGCGAGACATTCAAGAGAGATCTTTTTCCGTAGAGGTAAGCGCGGCAAACAGAGAAGAATTGCTGGTAAGCTGGCTTAGCGAGCTGCTCAGACTTTCCGATATACATAACATCATATTTTTTCCGTTTCATCTCGAACAACTCACCGAATGCTCGCTTAAAGCACGCCTATCCGCGCACGAACTAAACGCCGGCTACAAACGAAAAACAGAGATAAAGGCCGTGACCTATCATAACCTGAACATAAAAACCCTAAATAATATTTTACAGGCAGAGGTGATTTTTGATGTGTAGGCATATCGTTGAATGTTGCGAGTTGAATATCTTGCAAAAAACAGATCCTCACACAGAGGCGCAGAGACACAGAGAAAGACGAAAAATAAAGAATTATTGCGGATAATATTAAGATAAAAAATTAGGAATCATAGAGTTATATCGGAATTTAGGGAGCGGCACTTTTCGTTAAGGAGGATAATTTTGTGTAGAACAATTTGGGATTTTATAGTAATAGAGGATCGAGATGCTGCGGCAGTAAATGAAATAGGTGTTACAACTAAACCGTATGCGAGTTGGAATGAAATAAAAAAAATGCTTGCTAAATTCGATCGTGGTTGGATCTTTAGGTGCCAAAGATACGCTGATTGGTCATTGCAAACCTCACTGGAAACGTGGAAAAAAAACAATTGGGGAACTAAGGACAGAACCGGCAACTTAATTCTTGAACAGATAGAAGAGGGAATTCTTTTAAAGGAATTTAAACGAGAAGCCAATAATTATTTTTCCTCGTCTTGTCAAAAACCCGGAAATACGTTGGAATGGCTTGCCTTGATGCAGCATTATGGATGTCCTACGCGCCTGTTGGATTTTACTTATTCGCCTTATGTGGCGGCCTTTTTTGCCTTTGATGAATGTTATAATAAGAATGGCGCTATCTGGTGTGTCAACGCAGATTGGTGCAAAGAGAGATCTGTCCAAAAATATAATAAGGAATTTCATAAAGAGATAAAAGAAGGGAAAAAAGAAGAAATTACTATCTTGGCTGATTTTGGAAAGGAAGAGACCTTTCAAGATTTTTGGAAAAACCCCAAAGCATTAAGCATGGTTTTCCCGGTAAATCCGGCGCACGCCAATGAACGATTGGCTATTCAACAAGGGGTATTTTTGTGCACGGGAAGCAGCCAATCGTTTAAAGGTAATATTGATGCTATGAGCGAAGGGGAGAATCATTATCTCAAATATATTCTCAAGATAGTCGTTTCGTCAGAAGCTCGAAAAGAAGCTATTGTAGATTTGAATCGGATGAATATTAATAATGCAACATTATTTCCCGGGTTAGAAGGTTATGCGAAAAGTTTAAAAGATAAGTTTTGGATTGAAGGAAGTTTAGGGACATCCTATAATTAGAGTCAAACCATTTCCAATGCGGGTTTGGAATATTTCAAAAACGAATAAACGTTGCAAAAGTAAAGGATCTAGGACATTAAAATGTGGCGACGACGTTGCGGAGATATTATGTGGATGTGTTTCCGGAAGATATGGAAGAAGCAGCAGAGATGTTGGCGCAGAAGTGACAAATAAAAGATAAGAGGTGAGGAATATGGCGGACTTAAAAGAAACATTAGAAATGGTGATTGAAAGAATGAAAAAATACCGAGGCCTTTATGAAAAGAGTGAGGAATCTGTTAGGTATCAAATAATTAACCCCATTTTAAAAGATTTAGGTTGGAATCCTGAAAACCCAGAGGAGGTTCAACCAAACATTTCCACGGAGGAGGGATTCCCAGATTACTCACTTTTAAAGAATGAGAAAAAGGTGTTATTCATTGAAGCAAAGTTTTTGAAATTCGCAATTCCTATGAGATTTTGATAAAAATAGCAGAATGGCTTATCGGAAAGGATAAGTTAAAGAAAGCCGACTGTCCCATAGCAGTCGCGGGGCATAAAAGCAATCTGGTTAATGTGGAGCCAAAACATAAATACGGCGATAGCTTTCGAGCTCCCAAAAAACTCTCCAACGGATTATGGATAGACACAAATTATAGCACTGCAGGCTGTATAACTTCTGCTCGGCGACTCCTTGAGAGATATGGTTATAAAGGAAATATGTTGGAAGTGCAATAGGATGTTGGGTGAGGCTCCCGACGGGGAGAAGAAAAGGGTTTTGAACTTTTACGACGTTCACCCCGCACCTTCTACAGAGTAGTGTAGGATTAGAGTAAGAAGGTGCGACGTTCAAAGGCAAATCTAAGCAGAGTGTAATGAAAAAAACAGAAAAAATAAGATACGAAATAGATCCACGCAACAGGCTTGTTTATGAAAAAACGGGTAAGAAGTCGAGAGTGCCCGGATTTAGGGCTGTTCTCGACGGAAAATTTGAAATAGGCGAGGATAACTACGTTACCTACCCTAGGGAATGACCACATCTATATCGTAAAACTTGGCGGCAGATGGCAGTCTGATGAATATAACCGGTTCACGTTCAATGTCCAAAAAGAAACCGGCGTAACCGATAAAATAACCCTGACCGGCGACTGGGAAGTAAACCCCGTTAGAAAGAGGCTTTCTAACGGGGTAAATAAGCTAGAATTAAAACACCCTAAATCCTAAATAGAAAATAAAAAAAGGAGTAAAAAAGAACGACCTCCGATGGTACAATGGTTATATAACAAAAACAGTAACCATCACCCAAAGGGTGAAACCCATGGAGGTCAAATAGATGTTAACAGAAAAGCTG
>JAHIOQ010000155.1 GCA_018895275.1 Candidatus Omnitrophota bacterium | reverse complement strand
TGCCAGGGCGGCGGCAGCCGCTATGAGGTTGCCTGCGAGTTTTTAAAATGTTTAGAGCTGGATAAGGATATAAAGGTAACGGTGGTTGGTTCCGATTATTTTAAGAAGGAGTACTTTGCCCCAAGGCCTTTATCAGAGAAACTGGTTAATCTTAAGCTGAAGCATCGAGGATTATTGTTTATGCGCGATTGGCGGGAATGCCTGGCTGAGTATGCCGAAGTGTTTAAAAAAGAATTGGTAAATAAACAGGGGATTTGCTATGAGCGTTGAGAAAAAAAGCAAAAAACTAATTAGTATTGTTATCCCGACCTATAAATCAGAACCTAATCTGTTGGCTTTGATAGAACGTCTTGTAAAGACATTCTCAACGATAGATTACTTCTATGAGGTGATTTTTGTAAATGATTGCAGCCCGGATAATACATGGTCGGTATTAAAAAGTGCCTGCTCCAGGAATAAGAATGTTAAGATGCTTGATCTTTCCCGTAACTTTGGACAACAGATTGCTACTTCCGCAGGTTTAACTTACGCAAAAGGTGATGCGGCTATTATTATGGATGATGATTTGCAGGATCCTCCGGAGTTTATTCCGGACTTGATAAAGGAATGGGAGGAAGGATATGAAGTGGTATATGCAATCCGGCAATCAAGGCAGGAAGGTTTTTTAAAGACCATGGGGTATAAATTGTTTTACAAGGTCTTGGCTGGGTTAAGTCAGATAAAAATACCGCGTGATAGCGGTGATTTCGGCCTTATTGACCGAAAGGTTGTGGATATAATCAATAGTATGCCGGAAAGGGACCGTTTTATGCGGGGATTAAGGGCTTGGGTAGGATTTAAACAAAAAGGTGTTGAGTGTAAACGCGAAATACGCTACCAGGGCCGGCCGGCATACAATTTGCTGAAGATAATTAAATTATCTGCTGATGGATTGCTGGCTTTTTCCAATATGCCTTTGCAGATATCTTCAGCTCTTGGTTTTATTGTCTCAGGTATTGCCTTTTTGGGGATGGCGCTTACTTTTCTGCAGAGGATTTTGACTTTTGTATTTCCAAATAACCTGATGGCGGTTTGGCCCGGGTTTAGTACGATTGTTTTATCTATATTGTTTTTAGGCGGAGTGCAGCTGATTTGTATTGGAATCCTGGGAGAATATGTAGCGAGAATCTATAATGAGGTTAAGCAAAGGCCGCTATTTTTAGTCAAGGGAACGATTAATTTTGAAAAGGAAAAGGTTGATTTTTAAAGAGAAAATAGTATATTAGAATATACCAATCCAGGAGGAAAAATGAAGAAGAAAGATAGTCGAAAAGTTGTAAAACCCACACAAGAATACGAATCTAAAAGAGAGCAGAATGTCCTAATAGAGGAAATATATTCTTCGGTAAAAAAAGTTGCAGAGCAAGTTACTACAATGAAAGAAGAAATACTTACAGAAGTAAGAACTGAGATTGGCGGAGTCAAATCCGAGCTTGAAACCGTAAAAATGGCAGTAATGGAAAACAGCAGAAAAATAGACAGAGTGGAAACGAAACTTGATACGGCTATTTTTAACCACGACAAGCGAATAACAAAATTAGAAGAAAAAGTAGGCGTTTAGCTTCTTGATGTTAAAGCAGTTCTCTGTGCGCTCTGTGGTTTAGTTTTTTTTTTGACAATACCCCAATGCGGCGGAGGAGGTTTGATGAAAAAGGTTGTTTATTTTGTAATGGCCGGCGGCGAGGGCATGCGGCTGTGGCCGATGAGCCGGTCACATTTTCCCAAGCAGCTGCATTCTCTGCTGGGCGATAGTTCACTGCTGCAGCAGTCCATAGAACGCCTTAGGGCGATAGGCGCTCCTCAGGATATCTTGATCGGAACAAGGACCGACCTCTATTTTTCCATCAAAGAACAATGGGAGAACATGGGAATCGGTTGCCCTCCCTGGCTTATCCTGGAGCCGCTCAGCCGGAATACCGCTCCGGCAATTGCTCTTGCGGTTTGTGCCTGCCGGCAGCGTTACGGAGAGGATGTAATTATCGTAACCCTTGCCGCGGATCATGTGATAAAGCAGCCGGCGCGTTTTCGGCAATTGGTAGCAAAAGGCGTGAATATCGCGGCGAAAGGCACGATCGTGACGTTTGGAATTATCCCGGCTTATCCGGAAACCGGATACGGCTATATTAAGGTAGGAGAAAAGATAGAAGAGGATGTTTTTCGGGTAGGCCAGTTCAAAGAGAAGCCCGGCGCGGAAACAGCCGTTAAATATGTGCAAAGCAGGGACTATCTTTGGAACAGCGGTATGTTTATATTTGATACAAAGGTCATGGCGGATAATCTGAAGCGGTTTTGCCCGAAGGTTTGGGATACGGCCGTCAAGGTCTGGAAGAAAAGAAAAGAAAAGCCGGACAATGTTAGTTTCGATCAGAAGCCGTTTAGTATGTTCCCGAATGTCTCTATAGATTACGCGGTAATGGAAAAGGTTTCTAATGGCGCGGTTATCAAGGCGGATTTCGGCTGGTGCGATGTGGGGTGCTGGCGTATGGTGTATGAAGTTTCTCCTAAAGACAAGGATGGTAATGTCTTCTCCGGTGATGTCTATAGCCTGGATACGCGTAATACATTTGTAAAATCCGACCGCCGGTTTGTGGCTGCGGTGGGACTTAAAGACCTTATTGTCATTGATACCCCGGATGCCCTGCTTATCTCTGATCGGGGCCGCAGTCAGGATGTGAAAAACGTGGTAAACCGGCTTAATGCCCGGCAGTCGCATCTGACTAAATTTCATACAACGGTTTACCGGCCTTGGGGAAATTATACGGTTTTGGAGGAGGGGCCGGGTTATAAGATAAAACGGGTGGTGGTTAAGGCAAAGGGGCAGCTCTCACTGCAAAAACATAATTTTCGCAGTGAACATTGGGTGGTGGTTTCCGGTAAGGCGCAGGTTGTCAGCGGCAAAAAAAAATGCCTGCTTAAACAAAATGAAAGTGTGTTTATCCCTAAGGGGCATAAACACAGGATAAGCAATCCTTTTAATAAGGAAGTTGTAATTATTGAGGTGCAGACCGGCGCGAAGATAACCGAAGAGGATATCGTGCGTTTTGATGACTTGTATGAACGCTGCTAGAAGCAATTTTCGTGCCATGCATATTTTATTTTTTTTAAAAAAGTGGCAAACTGTATTGACTTCAGGTATAATTATTGATGCAGAAGATATAATAGAATCGATTTTAGTAGAGTATCCGCCGGTAAGGGCGAGAACGGTGACAAGGTTAACTCCGGAAATAACAGTGAAATTATAAATATATCTTTTCGGAGCAGGTTCGTTGTCTGAATTTTTGTTCGTTAGGCAGGGAGAATGCCTATGGCAAATGGTCACCGATCTATCGTGAAAAGGTGGATCGGTTTATTTATTGAAAGGAGGTGCAAGGGAAGAAATAAAATGGATGGGGTTTAATGGTGTGCGGGGGTAGATGAAAGAAGCATCATTAAACGCGAGTCGTAGTAAGTGCGGCATTGCCCGCACAGGAAAGCTGGATTAGGGGAAATTTAGCTTGACAGTATCGAATAGTTTTGATAAATATATAAAATAAGAAGTATAAAAGGGGAGGAATCTCAATGAATAGAAAAGGTTTTACTCTAGTTGAACTTTTGATGGTAGTTATCATCATCGGTATCCTGGTAACCCTTGCTGTTCCGAACTATTATCGTTCGGTAGAAAGAGCAAAGGCAGGAAAAGCAAAAGCGACTATGGATACAATCAGAAAATCAGAATTGCAGTATAGAGCGATAAACGATATTTATGTGGACGATCTTACTCTGCTGACAGAATATGAGTTACCGTCGAATTTGTCTGCTTTATCTGTTGCGGATGACGGGGATTGGACGTATACAGTTTCAGGTTCAGATACTATTTCCTTCATCCTTACAGCCGAAAGACTTACTGGTCCTCATACTGGTGATACAATTATTATAGATCAGGATGGAGTACTTACTGATGGCGTCGGTGCCGGTGGTCATGATGAGTGGGGAATCGGAATCTAATAAGTTAATAGTGCGATATTGTGATATTCAGGGAGGAAAGTAGTTGAAGTTCGAGCCATCGGTTTATCTCTTAAAAGAATATATATAAGGATAAGCCGATGGTTTTTTTTATACAAAAATGGCGGGATGGCGGTAACAGGTAATAACAGGGAGGATGAATATGCGGATAATTGCTATTGCAAATCAAAAGGGGGGATGCGGGAAGACAACGACGGCGATTAATCTGTCGGCATGTTTGGCTCAACTGGAAAAAAGTGTTTTGCTTATTGATCTTGATCCCCAGGGGCATGCGACTTTGGGGTTGAATATCCAGCCTCAGGAACTTGAAAAGACGATGTATAATGTTTTGACTCCGGTTTCCGAAAAAAGACTGCGTTTAGACGAAATTATTATCCCTGTTTCCGATAATTTTGACCTGGCTCCGGCAAATATTTTATTGTCCGCGATTGAGCAGGAGTTGTCCGGCAAACCGGAACGCGAAGCGCGTTTGGCGCAGGCTATTTCCTTGATGGTCGGCAGGACCACCTATGATTATATAATTATTGATTGTTCTCCGAGCCTGGGGTTGTTGACCTTTAACGGCTTGAGGGCTTCCCATGAAATTATTGCGCCCGTAGATACGGGGTTTTTCTCTTTGCATGGAATCAGCCGCTTATTGGAGACGGTTAATTTATTCGAAAAAGAACTGAATTATTCCATCAGCGTGAAGGCGCTTATTACTGTTTTTGACCGCCGTACGAAATTCGCGCATGAAGTAAAGGATGAAATTTACAAGTATTTTTCCGGCAAGGTGTTTTCCCCGGTTATTCATAATAATGTGCGGCTAAAGGAAGCCTCAAGCTATGGGGTGCCGGTGGTAAAGTATGATAAGCGCAGCCGCGGCGCGCAGGATTATTCCGCGTTGGCAAGAGAACTGGCCGGTTTTCGTGTTGTAACGGAGAATGCAGGACGCGGCGCTTCCGCTCCGGAAACAAAAATGCGGCGGGCGGTCTTTGCCTATTACGCGCCGGAAGCGCAGAATGTGGAGATCGCCGGCGATTTTAATAGTTGGGCAGCATCACAGGGAAGCAAGCTGGAGGGCAACGGGGATGGGCTTTGGAAAAAGGAGTTTAATCTTGAGCCCGGGCGTTATCGCTATAAATTTATCGTTGACGGCGCATGGGTGATGGACCCGAATAACCCTAATGTTGAAGTAGATAATTCCGGCAATACAAATTCGCTGCTGGAATTAAAATAATATTTTGAGAATATAACTTGATGGTATAGGAATTAGTAATGAGCAAATTAAAAAAACTGGGCAAAGGCCTGGATGATATATCGCATTTGTTTTTGTCCTCCCCCAAAGCTGATTCCTTTACGGAACAAGACAAGCATGATGACGCGAAGAAAGACGCGCCGGCGAAAAATATTTGCCTGATTGGGGATAACGCGGATTTCCGTGACTCCTTTTTAGTGATTAATTTGTCTTTGGCGCTGGCCCGGTTGGGAATGAAGATTGCCGTGGTTGACATGGATGAAGGATTGCCTTGCGTAAATTTTCTTTTAGGCAGGGAAGGAATGAATGCAGACAAAAATGAAAGTAATGAATGGATAAAAAAAGGGCCGTTGGGAATTGAATTAATCGGTTTAAACAGAACGCGGATGCAGCAGGTTTCTTCATCGCAGTATCCGGCGGAATTGCTTTCCCGGCTGCAAAAGATAGAAGATAATGCGGATTTGATTTTGCTGAGTATCTCGCAGAAAAATTTTACGCAACGGTATTCTTTTTTCAATGATGTTATCAGGGAGTTTTTATTATTGGTACCTCCGGAGAAAAATAAGATGCTGGCCGCGTATAAAATTATAAAAACTATTTTTTCTTACTCTCCGCGGGCGAAGATCGGAACGATCATTACCGATATAGACCATATGTATGAAGTAGAGGCTGTTTATCATAAGATGGCCGCGGCGGCCGGCAAATTCCTGGATAAAGAGTTGTATAAATACGGTTTCCTTTTTAAGATAAAACAGGAAGTAGACTCCACGGCGAACATCGCTTCTTTTTATGACGCCGACCTTACGGCCTGCATATCGAATATCGCGCAGATTATCGTGCTGCGCTTGAATATCGGCGAGGCGCAGGCTTCTTCCCCATCGATGTTTCGGAAAATAATTGCGGATGTTAAAATAACGGGGTAAGGGATGACGACAATATACTATAGGGCGCAGATTGATAAGGAAAAGTTAAGAGAAATAATCTTAAAAAATCCGGGTTGTTTATTGCACGGCTTGAATTTTATCGATCAGCAGCTGGGCACGGAAGAAGAAGGCGTTATTGATTGCTTTGGCGTGGATAAGACGGGGGGGCCGGTTATCGTTAATTTTGGTGTTACGGACAATAATGATCAGATACTCGTGGATGCCTTGAGCCAGATGCAGTGGCTGAAGAAAAATGAAAACTTTCTAAAACGGTTGTATCTTAGTGAAAATGTCGATTTTAACCAGTCGCCTCAGATAGTTATCGTAGCGGCTTCATTTTCGGATAAACTTAAATACGCGGCGAAGCAGCTTTTGTGGCATGATATCCGGCTTATCGAGTATCGTTATACGGTGGCCGCGGATAAAGATGCCATAATTTTCGAGGAAGTTTTTTATAATAAGCGTGCTGCCGGAGTGCGTGTAAACGCGGCTTCCCCAAAACCGGAATTAAAAGAGGTATTGGCTCCGGAGCCCGGCGCATCTTTTTCTCCTGTGCAAGCGGATACTGCTTCCGAAGCGGAAGAGATAACCTTGACCCCGGAGGAAATGGCTGAGTTTTTGGATTTCGATCGTGCTTTAGACAAAGAAAAAACTGTCGAGTGACAAAATACCTTCCGCTTTTTTACCAAATACGGCAATTGCAACAGTACAATGTTGTGGCTGCCTTTTCCACAAGAGTTCTTAATTATAATTTGCGGGCCGGGGAGAATTCTCTTGAGCGGGAGCGTATTGTGAATGCCCGCCGCAAATTGTTTGCTTCTTTGGGCATGCGGCTTGATGCGGCTGTTTTTTTAGAACAAGTGCACAAAGCAAATGTGCGCGTTATCTCCGGTAAAGAAAGCGGGCAAGGAGCCTTTCAGTTTAATACAAGCATCGCTGACTGTGATGCTGCCGTCACAAAAGGGCAGGAGATTGCTTTGTGTGTTTTGAGCGCGGATTGCCTGCCGGTTATCTTTTTTGAACCGCAGAAGCAGGTTGCCGCTATCGCCCATGCCGGATGGCGGGGGACGCATGCGCGGATAGTGCAGCATACGCTCAGTGTTATGAAAAAACGATATGCAACTGATCCGGGCACGACAATGGTATTCCTGGGGCCGGGGATCCGCGCGTGCTGTTATGCGGTAGGAAACGAGTTTTTTTCCTTTTTCCCTGAATATGTCCGGAAAAAAGGCGCTAAGGCGTATTTTGATTTGGTCCGGGCGAATACCGGCCAATTACTTGAGTCAGGTGTACGCAAGGAGAACATCTATGATTCCCGCCTCTGCTCGATGTGTCGCCGGAATACATTTTTTTCCTATCGAGGTGGAGATGTGCGGCAGCGTACACTGACAGTGGTCATGCTCAAGAAAAACGAAGGCAGGGAAAATGATTGCGCGGTTTACTGATAATGATCGGGAAAGTTGCGGCGGATTGATTATATCCTTGACATTTAAGCTTAAATGTAGTAACTTTTAATTATAACTTTTGGCTGTGAATTTAAACCGATAAAGGTCGCTTTGTTAAAACAAGTTATGAAAGAAAAAAAACCTTTGCGTAATAAAAAGGTAAAGGAAGAAAAGCCTTCGGCTGCTGATGCGGACATGAAAAAAAACGCGCCGGCTCCTAAGAAAACTTTGTCCCCGCCGGCTAAAGGCCGACAAAAAGCTGCAGGGAAAAAACTTGGTAAGGGGCTTGAGGATATCTCACATCTCTTTTTGTCTTCCTCTAAGAAACGTATTGCCCGGCCTAAAGGCCTGAAAAAATCATCCGTTAAGAAGACCATATCTGTTTCTGCCGGAAAATCAGCACAAAAAGCGGATGTCAAGTTAAAGCCTGCGGATGTTAAGAAGGCTGCTTCTACGGAAAAAAGTAAACGGCAAACAGCCGTTAAAAATAAAATAAAGGGTAAACGTTTAATTAAAAGAACTGAGGTGAATGAGATGAAAGCAGCTAAAAAGACCGATGCGGCAACAAAAGGGATTTCGGCGGCAAAAAAGCTTTTTTCAAAAACAAGCGAAAAAAAGGTATCATTAACGGAAAAGAAAAAGTATAAACTGAAACCGATCAGCGAGCTTAAATCTTTATTTAAAAAGCGTGCGTTAAAAACAGAGACGCAGCCTCTTTCAGAGGAACAGATGGTCGAGGAAAGTAAATTTTTCGTCAGCACTTTACCGGTAGAAGAGCAGGCCTCTAGACAAGTCACGGAGCAGCTGTTTGCCGATGTTCCTTCCGGATACGGGGATAATCGGATTACTATTCAGGTGCGCGATCCGTATTGGATACATGCGTACTGGGAAATAGCACAGGAGAAAATAAATGCGCTAAGGCAGGAATGCGGGGACATTATAAACAATGCCAGGCGTATATTACGTATTTATGATGTTACCGGTGTGATGTTTGACGGCAGTAATGGCAATAGTTTTTTTGATATTGAAATTAATGATTTTGCAAATAGTTGGTATCTTAACGTCGGTACGCCGGGGAGAAGCTATTGTGTGGATATCGGGCTTGTTTTGCCGGACGGGCGTTTTATAGTCCTGGCAAGGTCAAACTTTGTTACTACGCCTATTGACGGCCCCAGCGGGGTTTTGGATGAAGAATGGATGATTGTGGAAGATGATTTTAACCGTCTTTACGGCTTATCCGCAGGGCTGGGTATCGGATTAAGTTCGCTTGACTTGAGAAAGCAAATTAAAGAGAAAATCCGGAATATCTCTTCCGGGATGATCTCTTCCCCGGGAGCGGGAAGGCCGATACCTTCACGCAATTTCTGGCTGGTGGTTAATACGGAATTAATAGTTTACGGCGCGACCGAACCGGGCGCCCAGGTTACGGTGCAGGGCAGGCCGATCACGCTTAATCGTGACGGTACGTTTAGCTTGCGTTTTGCTCTGCCTGAGGGAGAACAGGTGATTCCGGTGAAAGCGGTTTCTCCGGATAAGATAGAGGAGAGGGTTATTACTCCAATAGTAAAAAAGAAAACAGTCTAACTGGGCTGTCTAGAATTTGGATAAAAGCTTTAAAAGATACAGCGCTGGAGTATTAATATAATATTCCAGCGTTTTTTTGATTAAATTTTGATTAAATTTCTTGAATAAAAAATAAGGGTATGTTAGTATAATTCCATTGTTTTTACGTTGCAAAATCGGTTATCGCAGAATTCCACCCGTAATCTAATAAGTCTGAATAAGAGGGGAAAAGCTATGGAAAAAGGTTATCTTTGTATGGTTCTGCATGGTCATCTGCCGTTTGTACGTCATCCCGAACATGAAAATTTTCTGGAAGAGGAATGGTTGTATGAGGCGATAACGGAAACATATGTGCCCTTATTGTTGATGTTTGAACAATTGCTGGCCGATGGGGTGGATTTCCGAATCACGATGGGATTGTCTCCGACCTTATTGTCTATGCTGCTTGATCCGCTCCTTCAGGAACGTTATGTGCGGCATCTGGAAAAATTAATCGAACTGGCAAGCCGTGAAGTTGAACGTACACGCTGGCAGCCGGAATTCAACCGGCTCGCCTTGATGTATTTGAGTAAGCTGAATCTTGTGCGTTATTGTTATGCGGAAAAACATAAGCGTAATATCGTGCAGGGGTTTAAAAGCGTGCAGGATGAGGGGAAGCTGGAGATAATGACTTGCGGGGCGACACACGGTTTTTTTCCGCTGATGGATGTCTGCAAGGCATCGGTACGGGCTCAGGTGATGACCGCGGTTGACCAGTACAAACGCATCTTCGGCCGGCAGCCGAAAGGTATCTGGCTTCCGGAATGCGGATATCATCCCGGAGATGATGAAATATTAAAAGATAACGGTATCCGTTATTTCTTTACGGATACGCACGGGGTTTTACACGGAACTCCGCGGCCGAAATACGGGGTTTTTGCCCCGGTATATTGTAAGTCGGGGGTTGCTTGTTTTAGCCGTGACGTGGAATCTTCAAAACAGGTGTGGAGTGCAGCGCAGGGATATCCGGGAGATTATAATTACCGCGAATTTTATCGTGATATCGGTTTTGATCTGGATTATGATTATATCCGCCCTTATATCCATCCGGACGGATTAAGAATTAATACGGGTATAAAATATTACCGTATTACGGGCGAGACGGACGATAAACAGCCGTATATCCCGGAAAAGGCTATGGAAACAGCGGCAAGCCATGCCGGTAATTTTATGTTTAACCGCGAAAAGCAGGTTGAGTATGTGTATGATATCATCAAGAGAAAACCGATCATTGTTTCCCCCTACGATGCGGAACTGTTCGGGCATTGGTGGTATGAAGGGCCGGATTGGCTGAATTTCTTGATGCGTAAAATTGCTTTTGACCAGAAGGCCATAAAACTTATTACTCCTTCGGAATATCTGGATAAGTTTCCCCGTAATCAGGTTATAACCCCTTCTTTGTCGAGTTGGGGGTGGAAGGGGTATTCGGAGTTCTGGCTGGAAGGTTCGAATGACTGGATATATCGGCATTTGCATAAGGCCTCGGAAAGGATGAGTGAGCTTGCCAGGCTTTATCCCAACGCGCAGGGCATCGTGTTACGGTCTTTAAACCAGGCTTTGCGCGAGTTGTTGTTGGCACAGAGTTCGGACTGGGCGTTTATTATGAAAACAGGGACGCATACCGAGTATGCCGTGCAAAGGACCAAAAACCATGTACTGAATTTTACCAAGCTTTATTATCAGATCAAGGGCAACCATATCGAAGAGTCCTGGCTGGGCGAAATAGAATGTAAAAATAATATCTTCCCGGATATTGATTACCGGTTTCATAGTTGAAAAAATTATGATAAAACCACAACAAGTTCCGCAACATATCGCGATTATTATGGACGGTAACGGCCGCTGGGCAAGGCAAAGAAAACTGCCTCGTGTTGCCGGGCATCAGCAGGGAGCAGAGGTTGTCAAGTCCGTTGTCGGTTACTGTAGTAACCTGGGGGTCAAATTTTTGACTTTATATACGTTTTCTACGGAGAATTGGAAAAGGCCGCGGGAAGAGATAAGTTTTTTAATGAATCTTCTAGGTTTCTACCTTGAGAATGAAATTCAAAACTTAAAGCGTAATAAAATCCGTTTTTTGAGCATAGGAAAGACCGGTCAGTTGCCGCAGAAAGCACGGGAAATAATATCCCGCGCGGTTGAGCTGACGAAAGAGAATACCGGCCTTACGCTGATTCTTGCGCTTAATTACGGAGGCCGTGCGGAAATTATTGACGCTGTTTCCGCCTTGTGCCGCGATGTGAAAGAGGGGATATTTGCGCCGGATGCGGTTAGCGAAGAAGTATTTTCGCGGTATTTATATACGGCGGGGATACCTGATCCGGAATTATTGATTCGTACCAGCGGAGAGATGCGCCTGAGCAATTTTCTGCTGTGGCAGATATCATACAGCGAGTTATATGTAACCGATACCTTGTGGCCGGACTTTAGCGAAGCGGAATTTCAAAAGGCGATTACTTCTTTTCAGAACCGGAACCGGCGTTTTGGCGGTATTTCGGTTTCATAAAAAATCTGCGCCGGAAACCACGGGCCGTGGGGCATCCATAGTGGGTTGATATGAGTACAGTATCTTTACAAAAAAGAGTTATTACTGCCGCACTGGTTGTTTCTTATGTGATTATCGGCATATTTATTATGCCGCAATGGTTCTATGCCGGATCGATTATTTTTCTAATCGGAATGGGATTATATGAGTTCTATACTCTTATAGAGAAAAAGGGTATCCTCATCTATAAATACGTCGGTATTCTCATCGGCATTCTCATCCCCTTGAGTATTTTTTTTAAATTTGAGCCGACAAAGGGCTGGGAACTTTTTTTTATCACTACGGCGACATTGCTTTTTTTTATTCTGCAGTTTATCCGTAAGGACAGCTCGCAGGCTATCGTTGGTATTTCCACGACTTTTTTTGGGATATTCTATGTGAGCTGGTTTTTTTCTTTTTTGATTAAAATAAGATTTTTGCCGGAAGGTACTCTCTTAGCGGCTTTTTTGCTTTTCGTAACAAAAATGGGAGACGTGGGAGCTTATGTTATCGGTACGAGCATGGGAAAACGATTATTGATTACACGCATAAGCCCGAAAAAGACATTGGAAGGCGCCCTCGGAGGGCTGCTGTTCAGTCTTTTCGCGGCGGTTATAAGCAAGCTTTATCTGCCGGCCATACCTTTTACGCATCTTTTAATTATGGGGGTGCTTATCGGATTCCTCGCGCAACTGGGAGATTTGTGTGAGTCGTTGATAAAGCGTGATTGCGGAGTCAAAGACAGCGGGACATATCTGCCGGGGCTGGGAGGAGTTCTGGACATTATTGACAGTATAATCTTTACCAGCCCGATTTTTTATTACTATATTATTCATTTTAAGTTGGTGCCGTATTCCTGATATGAAAAAAATTGCGATTCTAGGTTCAACCGGGTCTATCGGAACTAATGCATTGCGTATTGTCCGGGAGAAGCCGGAAGAATATCGGGTGATTGGATTAAGCGCTTATCGTAATGTGCAATTGCTTGCCCGGCAGATAAAGCTGTTTAAACCAAAGCTCATCAGCGTGAAGGATGTTCAGGGTATTAAACAGTTAAAGGTATTGGTGAATCTGAAGGGAATAAAGGTTTTTGTTCAGGCCGATGGATTAGGCGAGATTGCTACACATAAGGAAGTCGAGAGACTTGTCGTGGCAACCGCGGGGACGATTAGCCTGGTACCGGTGCTTGAGGCGATTAAAGCGGGTAAAATTATCGCGCTGGCTAATAAAGAGCCACTGGTAATGGCCGGCGAGATCGTCATGGATGCCGTGCGCCGCAAAAAAGGCATGATTATTCCGGTTGATTCGGAGCACAGTGCGATTTTTCAATGTTTACGAAAGGAAGATATCCGGTCTTTGAAGCGTATTTATCTTACCGGAACCGGAGGCCCGTTTCGCAACGCGACCAGGAAATATATTCGTCAGGCCGGGCCGGAAACCGCGTTATGCCATCCGAAGTGGAAAATGGGAAAGAAAATAACGATTGATTCCGCGACATTAATGAATAAAGGGCTGGAACTTATTGAAGCCCGCTGGCTATTCTCCGTGCCGGAAGAAAAGATTGAAGTGCTTATCCATCCGGAGGCGGTGATTCATTCGATGGTTGAGTTTAACGACCGCTCGGTGATTGCCCAGATGGGCATCGCGGATATGCGCTTGCCGATACAATATGCTCTGGATTATCCTGAACGTAAGACGAATAATCTTAATGAACTCGATTTTGTTAAGTTAAAAAAGCTGCATTTTTTTAAGCCGGATGTAAAGCGCTTTCCCTGTTTGGCGATTGCGCAAAAGGTTGCCCGCGCCGGCGGCAGCTGCGGGTGTGTTATGAATGCCGCTAACGAGATAGCCGTGGAGGCGTTTTTGGCAAAAAAAATAGGATTTATGGATATACCGCGGGTAATTAATTCAGTACTGGATAAACATATTTATGCTCCTCATCCAAACCTGGAAGAGATTCTGGCCCTGGACGAATGGGCGAGGAAGGAGGCGTGGGCGCTTTGTTATCGACTTTGACGTTTGCTTTTATCTTGGGAGTATTGGTGTTGGTGCATGAATGCGGGCACTTTATAATTGCTAAGCTTGTAAAAGTGCGTGTGGAAATTTTTTCTATAGGTTTTGGGAAAAAACTTTTCGGCATTAAAAAGGGGGATACGGACTATAGGATTTCTCTTGTTCCCTTGGGCGGTTATATCAAGATGGCCGGAGACAATCCGGAAGAAGACAGGCAAGGCCGGTCTTGGGAATTTTTGTCAAAACCTGTGGGGAAAAGGGCGATGATTGTTTTTGCCGGGCCGCTTTTTAATTATATTATTGCGTTCTTATTATTTACGCTTATTTTTATCATCGGATTTCCCAGCCTGACGGCAAAGATCGGAGAAGTAAAGGAAGGCTATCCCGCGGAAACTGCCGGGATTATAGCCGGAGACCGCGTTATTTCCGTAGACGGCAAGGATGTGGAATTATGGGAAGATTTTTCTGATTTGATCCACGCAAAGACCTCCGGGGAAAATGTCAGCCTGCGGATTGAACGCGGAGAGCAGGTTGTTACGCTTGATGTCCGGCCTAAAGTAGAAGTCTTAAAGAACCTCTTTGGCGAGGACATAAAAGTCGGGCTTATCGGGGTTGGCCCCGCGGATGAGACCAAGTTAATCAGCTATGGCTTTGGGAAAGCGGTTCAGCTGGGAGCGCAAAGGATTGTCGCCTTGACAAAGGTGACCTACCTGGCCTTTTTTAACATGGTTATCGGAAAGATTTCCATGAAAGAGCTTGCCGGGCCTGTTTCAATTTTTAAAATCAGCGGAGATGCGGCAAAAATGGGTTTTGTTGCCGTCTTGCATCTTATGGCGGTTTTAAGTATTAATTTAGCGATAATAAATTTATTCCCGATTCCGGTTCTTGACGGCGGATATTTGTTTTTTTTGCTGCTTGAAAAAATTAAGGGAAAGCCCTTAAGCATCAAAACGCAGGAAATTGCCATGCGGATCGGCATGTCACTTTTGGCGGTGCTTATGATATTTGTTTTTTACAATGATTTTAACCGGGTGGGAATTCTGGAAAAAATAGCCGGTTTTTTCGGCAGGTGAATTTATGCAGATAAAGCGCAGAAAATCCAGGAAAATTTTTGTCGGTAATGTCGCTATAGGCGCTGAGAGCCCTGTTTCTATCCAGTCCATGACCACAACGAATACCGCGGATGTAGCGGCAACGGTACGACAGATACGCAAGCTTGAAAAGGCAGGCTGTCAAATAATCAGGGTCGCGGTCTTAAATGAAGCGGCAGCGCGGGCGATTAGCGCCATAAAACGCAGGATATCCATACCGCTGGTAGCCGATATACATTTTGATTACCGCCTCGCGCTTTTGAGCATAGAAAACGGCGCGGATAAAATAAGGATTAATCCCGGGAATATGCGTAACCCGGAGCATGTCAAAAGAGTGGTTTTTGCGGCAAAACAGCGAAGTATTCCTATCCGTATAGGCATTAATTCCGGTTCGGTAATCCGCACGCTAAAGAATAAAATTATTGACGATATGGTGGCTGCTGCGGCAAACTCTCTGAATTTGTTTAAAGGGTTCGGATATGAGCAGATAATAATTTCTTTGAAGGCGAATGATGTGTTGACAACGATCGAAGCCTATCGCAGAGTGGCGCGCATAACCGATGCTCCGTTACACTTGGGGGTTACAGCCGCCGGCTTGCTGCAAAGCGGTATCGTGAAATCAAGTATCGGTATCGGAGTATTGCTGCTGGAAGGCATCGGGGATACGATTCGTGTGTCGCTGACATCCGATCCGGTGTATGAGGTTAGCGTGGCCCAAAAAATATTATCTGCGGTAGGAATCCGCAACAGCGGTATAGATATTATTTCCTGTCCCACCTGCGGACGTTGTACGATTAATCTGATACAATTGGTTAAACAGGCGGAAAAGGCATTGTTGCCGTTTCAGGAAGAATACGCCGCCAGGAAACTTAAAGTGGCGATTATGGGCTGCGCAGTTAACGGCCCGGGAGAAGCAAAAGACGCCGATATCGGAATTGCCTGGGCAGGCGCAGCCGGAATCCTGTTTAAAAAAGGAAGAAAAGTAAAAAACGTTAAGGAGAATGAATTGATTAAGACATTGATAGCGGAGGTAAGAAATGAAATGGTCTGAAATGTTGTTGCCTACGCTTAAGGAAGATCCCGCGGAAGCGGAAGCGATCAGCCATGTTTTGATGATTCGTGCGGGATTGATACGGAAACTTGGTTCAGGCGTTTATACCTATTTGCCGTTAGGCTTGCGGGTATTGAAGAAAATAGAATTTATTATCAGAGAAGAGATGAATGCAAAAGGAGCGCAGGAAGTCCTGCTGCCGGCGATTCAACCCGTAGAGCTGTGGATGAAAAGCGGCCGGTTTGAAGCGTTAGGCGAAGACATGATTACTTTTTTCGACCGCCACAAAAAAATAAATGTACTGGGGCCGACGCATGAAGAGGTGGTTACCTCGCTAATAAAAAATGAAGTCAGTTCTTACCGGCAATTGCCTTTGATCTTATACCAGATTCAAACGAAGTTTCGTGATGAGGCGCGTCCGCGTTTTGGGGTGATGCGTTCGCGTGAATTTATCATGAAGGATGCCTATAGTTTTGACCGGAACGAAAAAGGGCTTA
>JAHIOQ010000154.1 GCA_018895275.1 Candidatus Omnitrophota bacterium | reverse complement strand
ATCATATTCATGTCATCATAAATATTGTAGGGGCGATTCACGAATCGCCCCTACAAATTCGACGTCGTAATATGTTATTGTCGAAAATGGTTGGATATATTAAAATGCGATCTGCGAAACAAATAAATGTATTACGTAACAATCAATAATCCCGTAGGGAACGGGCCTGCCCGTTCCTTTAACAAATACCAGAAATTAAATAATTAATAACCCCAGGACATGGGGTGACGATGAAAATAATATTATTAATCATTCTATAAAGGGCAAGGCAGGCCTTGCCCCTACAGGACGATTCCCCAATCCCCGGCGGGTATTTTCCTATGAGCCATCAGCCATGACCCATGAGCTGTTTAGTTGGATAACGGTTGCATGTGCCAACCTCAAGTGGTATAATTAATTCCTCATGAACGATTTCTAAACATAGGAGGTTAATGATGAACAAAATGACGGTTAAAGACATAAATTTAGAAAACAAAAAAGTGCTGATGCGGGTGGATTTTAATGTGCCGCAGGATGAAAACGGGAATATAACCGACGACCTGCGGATAGTTTCCGCTCTGGAGACGATAAGGTATTGCCTGGAAAAGGGGGCGAAGAAGGTTATTTTGATGAGCCACCTCGGCCGTCCTAAAGGAAAGGCCGTTGAATCAATGCGGCTTACGCCGGTAGCGAAACGCTTAAGCGAATTGCTTAAAATTCCCGTAAAGAAATTAAACGACTGCGTTGGAGAGGCAGTGGAAACCGCGGTGAATGCCGCGTCAGAGAAGGTTGTTTTGCTGGAAAACCTGCGCTTTTATGCCGAAGAAGAGAAAAATGATGCGGCGTTCGCGCAAAAGCTGGCGAAATTGGGTGATATTTTTGTTAACGACGCCTTCGGCACGGCGCACCGCGCACATGCTTCGACCGAGGGGGTAACGCATTATTTACCTGCGGTTGCCGGTTTTCTTCTCGAAAAAGAGATTGCCTATCTCGGCAATGTTGTGGAGAATCCGGAGCGGCCGCTGGTGACGATATTAGGCGGAGCGAAAGTTTCCGATAAAATTAAGATGATTGAAAATATGATGGATAAAGTGAATTGTTTCCTGATCGGCGGCGGTATGGCCTATACGTTTCTAAAGGCGCAGGGGAAGGAAATCGGTAACTCCAAGGTGGAGGAGGATAAGCTGGATTTGGCGCGGATGATACTGAAAAAAGCGCAGGGCAAAAATATTTCCGTCATACTGCCGGTTGATAACATAGCTGCCGATGCGTTTAAAGAAGATGCGGCTACGCAAATCGTCGGTGAAGAGATTCCGCAAGGATGGATGGGGCTTGATATCGGGCCGAAAACCGTGGAGATGTTTAAGCGAAAGCTGGATACGGCAAAGACAATCATATGGAACGGTCCGGTCGGTGTGTTTGAGATGAAGCCTTTTTCTGCCGGTACCAAGGCCATCGCCGAATATATTGCCGGTTTAAAGGTAACGAGTGTAATCGGCGGCGGAGATACGGCGAGTGCCGTGGCGCAGTTCGGCGTTGAGGATAAAATGAGCCATGTCTCAACCGGCGGCGGCGCGAGCCTGGAACTTTTGGAAGGCCTGGAACTGCCGGGCATCGCGGCGCTGAAAGATAAGACTAAATTTGTTTTCGAATTCCTTAATTATGGTATATAATAATTATATATGAAACAGTATTTGGTATCGATTCAAAAGACACATGTCAAAAACACCGCGTTTACCCCGTTACACACGGAAAGCTCCAGTTTTCAGACTGGGGATGAAAGGCAAATTAAAAATAGCGCGTTACAAAAGCCCTGTCTTTTAGGCCGGGGAGTAACGGGGTTTACCTTGGTGGAGCTGATGGTCGTGGTTGCCATTATCACGATTTTAATGGGATTTATAATCAGCGGCAGCGCGGCAGCAAAAAGAAGCGCGAAAATATACCAGGCGAAAACGCTGATAGCTTCACTGGAAACGGCAATAGCGGTATATCAAGTCGATTTCGGGACATATCCTGAATCGGGAAATCAGAATCTGGTTAATTCTTTGGCTGACGCAGCAACATACGGCGGTGATCCGAATTGGCATGGCCCGTATATGTCATTCAAGGAAAATGATCTTGATGGAACCATTCCAAACGCAGATATTGTTGACCCGTGGAGAAATGCTTATCACTATGATTTTAATGAGGATAATATCCCGCAATATAAGATATGGTCTAACGGCCCGGATGGGGGGGACGATAGCGGTAACGCGGATGACATCAAAAGCTGGTAAGAAGTTTTTTGGCCGGAAAAGAAATATGGCTGTATTAAACAAATATAGTATCCCCGGGGAGACGGGATTCCCGCCACAGTGCTTGGCGGGTCCGCCAATGCTGTATTGGCGGAAATTCGCACAGATCACTTAGTTCTCTGTGCTCTCTAAGTGATGGGATCATTAAAAGGAAATACTCCGACTCGTAAGAAGCGGGAAAATTCTCTTTGATAATTTTCCCGCACTCGTCGGAGTTAATTCGCAGACGGCCTAACGGCCTATAAGTTACGCAATTGAAATTGCATAACTTATCTGCTCATTAAGGAGAAAGTAATGAGAAAACCAATTATTGCCGGTAACTGGAAAATGAATAAAACAATTACGGAAGCGCTGGATCTTGTCCGCCAGCTAAGCATGGAATTGAAGGATGTTAAGGATGTGGATATCGTTGTTTGCCCGGTGTTTACCGCGCTTTCCAATGTCGCGCAGGCAATCGACGGGTTAAATATAAAAATGGGTGCGCAGAATTTGTTTTGGGAAGAAAAAGGCGCGTTTACGGGAGAAATTTCCGCAGCGATGCTTAAGGATGTCCATGCGGATTACGTTATTATCGGGCATTCCGAACGGCGCAGTATATTTAAGGAAACAAACGAGCAGGTTAATAAAAAAATAAAAGCGGCGCTAACGGCAGGTTTGTTGCCGATTGTCTGCGTAGGCGAAAGATTGGAAGAACGCCGGGCGAATAAGACGTTTGATGTTATCTCCGAGCATGTTCACGGCAGCCTTGAAGGCTTAAGTGCGGACGACCTTTCGAATATTATTATCGCTTATGAGCCGGTGTGGGCTATCGGTACGGGTCAGAATGCGACGCCGGAACAGGCGCAGGAAGTGCATGCTTATATCCGGGGCATGATTGCCGATGCCTT
>JAHIOQ010000153.1 GCA_018895275.1 Candidatus Omnitrophota bacterium | reverse complement strand
TTACTGCTGATCGTATCGCTGACAGTGTTCCATGCCTGGCTCAATAATGTCGCGTCCACTGCCCCGGCTATCGGATTACCAAACGGCCCGCCCGCTCCCGCCGTGCTGTAGGCGATGTCTACCGTCGTTACCTTTGCCGAAGCGTTCAGGCTCCATATTACCGTATTATTAGAACCTACCGTGATATTCGCCCCTCCCGCCGGAGAAGTTACCGTGATCTGAGGCCGAATCGAGAACGCCGCCGCAGATGCTGATTTTACATTGGCATTGGCCGCGTCGGAAACCTGTATCCAGCAATCCTCACTGTTTTCATCCGGCACAGTACAGGCATAAGAATTAGCACCGTCCGCGTGCCCGCCATGATTAAGAATTATGGTCTTGCTGTATGTATCTCCCGCAGCAGTCTTATATTTAATATCCACATTAGTAATATTACCAGCCTGGTTCCAGGTAATATTTTTTAATTGCCCCTTATACCATATAATCGCGCTGCCGCTGGGTTGTACATTGGAAATACTTCCCACAATTTTAAAAGTATTAACAGATGTATCGCTTACCGGAATACCTCCAATACTGGTCACTCTTACCTTAACCGTATCCGCGTTGGTTATATCATTAACTCCGGGCGCCCAGGTATAAGGACTGGAACCGGATGGATAACTCGCGTTAATCGTCCGGATATCCGCGTTGAAATTATCCGTTGAATATTCTATTGTTATATTCCCGATACTTCCCGTCTTTGTCCAAACAATATTAAAATCCTGGCCGACAATTAAGGTTTCCGCACCGTCCGGAGCAGTTAAATTTATTGACCCTTTTATAATATTATTCGCCGTAGAGTCACCATATACTGCCGGATTATTCGCGTCCGTAACCCTTACCGTAACCGTGCTGGATATACGATCATCCACCAGCGCCCAGTTATATGTCGGATAATTGGCCGTATTGGCTACTATCGGATACCATTGAGTGCCGTCATGATAATCTATTTTAAAATTTGTAATCGACCCGAATTTTGAATATTCGATGGTATACGGCTGCGCGACAATCATCTGTTCGCCATTCATAGGATGAACCATAAAAATACTGCCGATTATCGCGTTATCATTCAAAGAATCATTTGAATCAGTCGGATCCCCGGCGGTTATCGGAACAGCTCTGACTTTAACCGTTGCCGAAGGGACATCCGGCACGGTCCAGCTAAAACCGGTCGCTCCCTGCGCTGCGGGCAATGATTCCGCGCCGGCTATCGCCGTCCATGTCGCATGTAACGCATCCGTGGAATAATATAATGCCACATTACCAACGTTCCCGGTTTTTGACCATTTAATCGTGTAGCTTGTATTGATCGGCAGATTAACCCCGCCGTCCGGCTGCGTAATATCCAATTGTCCCTTTAATGTAAACCAATTGGAATCCTTATATGTTTCGCTATCCCCTACTTTAGAAAGCCGGACAACACATTGGCTTGATAATGTTACAGTATCCGGAATCGACCAATTATAATTCAAGGCCGAGGCGGAAATACCGGAATTAATTATAAACGTTCCCGTTCCCGGCCAGGTACTGCCGCCGTTGTCCGAATACTCTATCTTTACCTGTTCACCGGCAGCAAACCCCTGGGTGGCCCAGCTTATTGTTTTCAGAGAACCGACAACCCACGCTTCTCCGCCGGCCGGCGCGGATATTGAAATAATCGGCTTAATCTTAAAATCAGCCGTGGAAGTATCCTGAACCGTACCGTCACTCGCATCACGCACTCTTATGCGCACATGATCGGAAACAGCGCTTTCATTAGCCGGGATAGTCCAGGTATAGCTTTTTGCCGAAGCTAATGTTGAAGCGATGATAACATTAGGATAATTATTCGTACCGCTTGCCTTGTCATAATCAATAGCCACATTACTTATCGCTCCGGTAAGATCCCAGGTAATGGTAATATCTTCCCCGACTTTTTTAACTAGAGTAGGTTCATTATCCGGGTAAGTAAGGATGACACTTCCTTTAATCGCAAATCCGGGGTCTAAGGTCGCGGAACTAACTGTAGTATCTGAAACCTGCTGCAGTTTTAATTTACCTTGCGTTGTAGGAATATTCGGAACAGCTAAATTATATGGCTGCGCCGTGCTGACCGCGATAGTCGCGCGCGGCGTAGGCTCCCAGCTTATCCCTCCGGTAGAACTAAAATACACGTCTATATTTCCAAGATTACCCGCGTAATTCCATTCAATCGGGATTGCCGCGCCGCCGATATAATAAATTTCACCGCCGTTGGGAACCTGAATTTCAAGCTGTCCTTTAATCTCAAATGCCGCGGATTCGGCAAAAACATCCGATTCATAGCCGGCCTGCGTAATTTTTATTTTGTTATCACTGCCGATAGTATTTCTTCCTCCCCAGGTATTGGGAATGGTCCAGTTATATGTCTGAACCCCATTCGCCCCGCTGTCCGCAATAATAAGCAGGTATTCCGTTCCGCCGTTATCGGAATAATAGATATTTACCGCGGTTGCGCCGCCTAAATCACCGCAGTTCCTCCATGATATATTGTGTGAACTGGGAAGCTGCGCGCTATTTATCTTCCAGGCATTAGCCCCGGTTGCCGTGGCATCAGGCGCGATTATTTTAATTTTTCCTTTAATCGTAAAATTGCCGTTGGATGCATCATATACATCATTGGGGAAGTTCGCGCTTACTACCTTAACCCTTAAAGCGCTGCCAATCGCGTTCGGCACCTGCCACATGTAACCGTCAACATTGGTAATCGCCGCGCCTCCGGCAATCGTATTCAGATACTCATCCGCCGTGTCTGCTATATCATCCGGCCCCAGTCCTCCGTGAGTATCATAATATAACTTGACCTGAGGTATCTGGCCATAGGTCGTCCAGGTTATATTATAGCTGTCACCGCTATCATCAGGGTCATCTACCTCCAGTGTTTCCAATCCATTCGGCTGATTGACAATCAATTTTCCCTGTATCGTGACCGGATTTGCCGAAACCCCGGCTATCGTATTATCGATGGCATAAACAACCTTAAATTTTATATTCGTATTGCGGTCATTCGCGATAACATTACTCGGTATCGGCTGCCACAAATATGTCTGTGCTCCTGACCCGGCAGCTATACCTGTAGCTACGGTATTGTTATACGGTTCACCGCCGGTTGTCGAATAATAAATATTTACGGACGAAATATCCCCCACCGCCGTCCAGGTAATAGACTGATTAGTGCCTACTTCCCATACCGGGCTTCCATCCCCGTTTGCCCCTCCGGTTAAGGTAATCGTGCCTTTGATACTAAAATCATAATTTGCCGCGGAATAGACCTCTGTTTCCTTTCCGGTCTGAAACCCCTTAACGCGAACCTTATTGCCGACAATCCCCACAACATCCAATATTGTCCATTTATAACCTATCGCCGATTCAGCCGCAGGAATATTATTAGACGCAATACCATCCGCAATAAATCCCTGGTACTCATCCCCGGTAGAGGCCAAGCCATCAGGGCCGAGCCCGCTGTTCGTATCGTACCTTAAATTTACCGTTCCGAAATCAGCCGGATCCGGCGTCCATTTTATATAAACCTGCTCTCCCACATTAAAACTTAATCCTGTTGTATTCGGATACGTAAGTTTTAAATAGGAAACCACCTTAAACGCATCGGATATTCCAACCGTACCGGTTACCGCGTCCTCATCTGCGTCCAGCGCGACTTTTATCTTACAGTTAGCCGCTCTATGCGCGGAAGCCACCGTCCACTCAAAAGAGCCGGCATTAATATCAACCGTGTTTTCCGTCAAAACAATGGGCCAGGAAGCGCCCCCGTCCTGCGACAAACGGATATCAGCCGTCCCGCTAAGTGTACCCTGATTATTCCAGGTAATAAACTTTGTATTAGCAGCCGCGGCATTGGTCACTTTAACAATTGCGTTAAGTACCGGCTCGGTAATCGCAATGCTTCCTTTTAAACTAAACGGGCCGACTTCATCATAAACGTTCTCATTATCCCGGTTACATACCCTTAAATAAACATTATTCACCCCGAAATTATCCGGGATGGACCAGCTGAACGTCTGCTGTACCTCCGGAACACCGGCGCTCAAAAAATCCGACGGCGCGGCGCCCGTAACATACTCCCACAACCCGGCGCCCACTTTGTATTTAATAACAACATTAGACATCGTACCATGCGTCGTCCATTGAATATCCTGGTTCTGCCCATAGCGCCATATTTCTCCGCCGACCGGCCGGTTGACATCCAAAGAGGCCATCAAATAAAACCCGCCGCTTTCCGCGAAAACCGTCGGATCTGTTGAATGCTGCACCTTAATTTTTGAAGTAGGATTAGAAACCTCCGTATTACTCGGGATCGTCCAGGCATACGAACCGCCGGCCGCGTCCGTCCCCGCCGGGGTAGCCGCTATAACTGTTGTCGAATAGGACGCGCCGCTGTTGCTTGAATAATAAATCGCGACATCTCCCTCAAGTATGCCGCTGCCGAAATGCCCTTTTTTATCCCAGGTTATGGTCTGGGTATCCCCAAGCAGCCAGGTCGGAGTAGTTGTCGGCGTTACGTTATATATCCGGCCTTTTAAGGTAAACGCAAGGCTGCTGCTTTCCACATGTGTATTCGGGGTGATTGGGTCATAATTTAAAGTTATTTTCAGCAGATTATCCGTGCCGATTAAATTCGTTCCGTCCCCATCGGAAGGGATTGTCCAGGCATAACTGCCGTTTCCGCCCGTACCCACGCTTGCCGTTGAGGTTATCGCGGTTGCCAGATAACTGCTGCCGCCGTCGGTTGAAAGGGTTATAGTCACGGTATTCGGAGAAAGATTCTGCAAATTTCCCTGATAAGTCCAGGTAATATTCTGCGTTTCGCCGATCTTCCAGGTCGTCGGTGGCTGATTTAACGTTATTTGACCTTTTATAATAAAGTTAGCGTTGGAAGTATCATAATTTCTTACGGTTAAATCGGTATCAATAATCTTTACTTTCAACTGCTCGCCGATAATATCCGTACCGCCGATATCTGCCGGAATTGTCCACGCGTAACTATCCGCAGTTGCCCTTACGCCGGAAGCAATCGTAAGCGGATAACCGTCCGCGCCGGCATTTGTAGAAAGCGTTATATTCGCTAAATGATGTCCAACATAACCGGCTTCCAGGCATGAACCGCCGCTTTCCAAAGACGCAGCGTGCTTCCAGGTGATGTTCTTGGTTTCTCCGACTTTCCTGACTTCTCCCCCGTTAGGAGAAGTCAGAGTAAGCGGCGCCAGCTCCACGACAAACCAGTCAATGGTCGTGGGTATAACTGATGTCATACGGCTGAAACTTAAGGTGTTAGCCGCGCTCAAATTAGCCCTTACCCAGCCATCGCATAAACTTAAATTGGTACCGCCGGTGACCGAGGTGGAAATAATCGGAAACGCGCGGCTGAGATTCACGGAGGTAGCTAAGGGAGCTGTGCCGGTAAGCGAAGTTGCGGCAAGAGTAGTACTTCCCTTCTGCACTAAACTTGAAGGGTCGGTCAGCTCAACCACATAATAAGCTATGTTCACCGGGCCGGTGGTAGCCGCCCTGCCCCGGGTAAAGGTAAGCGTATTGGTATTGGTAATCGTGCCCCGGGTCAATAAATCCTGCTTCACCCCGACAATGAGGGGATCACCCATATAATTAAAAACCAAAAAGGCCTTGTTTATGTTTATGTCGCTTATCGGCACAGCTACCGAGGCCTGATTCGCCGGAAGGGTTACAGTCCCGCTTTTAACCACCGCGTCAGTCTGAAACTCTATTACCTGCCACTGTACTATCACCGTCGGGGCAGGATAATAGAGATCTCCGGTAGGAAGCTTCAACCGCTCTAATTTAAGGGTATTGGAATCAGGGAACGTCCCCTTAAATGTCCAGTGCTCACTCTCTGCCGGCTTACTAACGAAGCCTGATGTTATCATCGAAACAGGGAAACTCTTGTTCAAATCAATTGTCTGCGGCAGAAGAATATTGCGCGCATACACCGTTGCCCCAATCGTCGCTGTGCCGCTTAATATACGCACCCCATCTGTAAACTCCAGCACCGCGTTCCCCACATTGGCTGGAGTCGCATAATTGATATCATCAGCCCTGATTCGTGAGATATTTAAAACGTTAGGCTCCTCAAAAAGAGTGGTAAACAACCCAAAGGCCTCACCACCCTGGCCGCCCTTCTTCTGTGAATACAGATAAACTGTCCCCATCTCCACATACTGCAATATAAAACAATTACTGGTGACCACCGCCTCAGCAAGCCCAGCCAGGCTAATCGTAACCGAATCAGAAACGGCTGTATACACCGTCTGGACCTTCTTGATTTGCACTGCCTCGATATTGGACACCAACGAAAGAACCCCCACCCCCAGGCCCAACAAAACCAAAAGGCCGGCAAATAAGCCTCTCCTCCTCGCCTGCTTCTTCTCGCACCTGTCTATGTTTACCTTATCTACTCTCATCTTTGGCTCCCTCTTTCGCGTCTCTAATCATTTCCGTAACCGCGGCAAGGTTACTTCTTGCCTGCTCATAAGCCGGGTTAATCCTAAGCAGATGATTATAATGCCAAATCGCCTCTTTGAGCCTTCCCTGCTGTTTAAGGATGGCTGCTAAATTATTATGCGCCTGAACCATATCCGGCTTAATCGACAGAGCCTTATGATAATGTTCAGCCGCCTCTAAAATACTCCCCTGGCTAAGCAGCAGGTTACCTAAACTGCTGTGGGCCTCAGCTAACTCCGGCTTAAGCCGCAAAGCCTCGGTATAACACTTAGCCGCCTCATCCAATCTTCCCATAGCCGCAAGTGTCACCCCTAAATTATAATGCGTCTCGGCAGTCTGAGGCTCGCTTCGCAAAGACTCCTGATAATGCCCAATCGCCTCCTCAAACCTGCCCTTATGAATTAAAATAATCGCTAAGTTATTGTGAGCCCGGGCAAACCCAGGGTCTATTCGCAGGCACTCCTCATAATACCTCATCGCCTCATCCATATCTCCCCGGCTGGCTAAGGCATTGCCTAAATTGTTTGCCGCCTCGGCAAAGCTTGGGTCAAAACGAAGAACCCGGCGGAAATATTTTATTGCCTCATCAAACCGGCCTTCTTTCACTAAAACGTTCCCGCGGTTCACCCGGTCTGCCGAGGCCAGGCGCAGGCCCCGCTCACGCACTACCGGCGCCAACAGATTCTCAACCGGCGCGTAATTATCGCTGAGCACAACGTCCCGCGAGCGCTCTTTCAATAACCTAAGCCGCGCCTCATCTAAACGAAGGCTGCCAAAACCTGAATCAGGCTCATCCGGCCAATCAAGCGGCCTGAAAGAACCCACCAGGACAAACACACTGCGCGAATCCTCTCTCACCCGGGTTTCTCCGGTTAAAAAAACCTCTACATAAGGAAAGCTTTTGCGCAATGTATTCAGCATCGCCCCCAGGAACCTGCCTGACTCCATTGTATCGGCTAAGGTTAACATATAGGCGCCGTCTTCCGACAAAAGATACCGCAGCTGTTGGTTAAACTCATAACTGACTAATTGAAAAGGTATGGATAGGTCGTTAAAGGCGTCACCGTATATAAAATCAAACACCGGCATCTGCCCCCCTTGCTCCTTGCTCCGGATAAGCTCATTTACCCGGTTACGGCCGTCGCCGTGAGAAATCTTAATCGTGGTCTTCTCAGAAAGGCCGAAGGCCTCCTTTGCCGCCTTAGTAACCGCCGGATCAATCTCAACCACCTCAATATAACTGCCCGGATAACGCTCCTCAAGATAACGGGGGAACACATACCCCCCGCCTCCGATAACTAAAGCTGAAATACTCTCCTTATCCTTAGCCAAATGACTGGTTACGCCTTCATAGACCTCCTGATAGGAATAAAGATTCTCTATACTCCCCGGCTCATCCATGCGGATAATGCTGTGCAGAAGCTGATCTAATATCAGCATTCGCACCCCAGGCCGGTGCTCTGACTGCTCTACTTTTATATAAGAATAGTTGCTTTCAGCCTCGTAAATGATATTCAGATTAGCAGCGGCCTGCCGCAGGGCAAGCAACTCTCCGGCTGACACTGCCCAGCCCCGGGAACTGAGTCCCGTAAATAACAAAAACATGAAAACCGCCGGCCATAAATAAGCGCCGGGCTTTTTTATCCCGTAACATAAACCTATGCCTGCCAGGATGCCGGACACTGTCCAGACTACCCCGGTAGTCCCCAGGTAAGCGATAAGGAAAAACCCGGTAATAAATGTGCCCATAATGCTTCCTAAGCTTCCCCAGGCATATATGTTGCCAATCGTTCTTCCGGTTTTAAACCCCTGATCCAAAGCCATTTTCGCCACTACCGGACTGATCATACCCAGCGCCACTGCGGGCAAAAGGAAAACTACTGCCACGTGCCCCGCTACCCTCAGCGGCCAGGAAAGATAAATCATTAACAGCCATTTACCCATTAGCTGGTTTAACCCCGGGGACATAACGCAACTGAACGAAGCCAAAAAAAATAAACCCGAAAGCGCTTTTTGAGGCTGATACCGGTCGGCAATCCGGCCGCCGATATAATTGCCCAGGGAAATTCCCGTCAAAACCACCCCGATGACCGAAGTCCAGGTATATAATGAAGCGCCTAAATACCGGGCAATCAGTCTTGACGCGATAACTTCCACCACCATCACGCAAAATCCTCCGCTAAACGCGGTAAGATAAGCAATCGCCAGATATCTCCCTTTACTCAGGCTTAATCCCTCTTCTTTTTTTCTCATTCCCATTGCCATTGCCTCACAATATATAAGACTTCCTGCTCCGGCTTTAACTACTTTGTTGCCGGCTTAATAAATCTTATCATCTTTGCCGAGCGTTTACTTTTCTGCCCTTCTTTATATTCCTCAGTTATCTCTTCATATTGAACTTCCACCAAATCACCCGCCTTAAACTGCTTCAAATTGCTTTTATGCACTAACTGAACATTCTTTTCATCCAAAAGCAGGACAATTTCATATTCAATGCCTTTTTCCACATCTCTCTGATAAACTATAGAAATAGAATCCTTGGCAATCCCGCTTATTTCTCCCTGTATGGTTTTTGTTACTGAAACGGCAGATTTCTCTTTAGCTTTTTCCTTGTTCTCTTGTGCGTAACAATTTAGGCTTGGCAGAGATACTGCCCATAACAAAAGGATCAACGCAATCTTTACCATATTTCTTTTTTTCATGACTTTCCCCCTTAAATTCATCCGTTATTTCCTTCTTAACCTCAAACTCTTAAAAGAAAAATCCTGCGCAGGCTGGCCCTCCTGCTGCAGGCTTAAGACTCCACTCATCCGGCCGTTTTGTACTTCGCCATACCAGGAAGCAGTCGCGTTGCCGGATGTCTGGATTGTCTCCCAGATAATTTTATTGCCTTCTTTCATCATCGAATAATTCGTATTCGGATAGGCTTGCTGCGCCAGATAAGCGGAGCTGAATTTTCCCCCATTAAAACTCAAGATATCGTTGTCTACCAGGGTACCGTCCACGCTAAACAACTGCGTCATCCATTCGGTCTTGTTCAGGTCGTTGAGCGACTCAACGATATCCGCCGCCGGCTTTTCCCGCAAAGACGTTCCGGGAACAGCCCGCGTAAAATTAAAGTAAACGTATAAACCTCCTGCCGTAAGAAAAAACATCAACACAACCGTAGCCATGTTTAATTTCGGTTTTTGCCCTGACTGCGCTGGTCTTTTATCCTCCAGCGGCTCCGGCTGCCGTCTCAGTTCTATCTCATCCCTGACCTTTTTTATAAACTCGTCGGAGCCGGCCATACCTTTGCGCTGTAATTGATTATGCAGCTTTTCATACTCGCTGCTTTTTTCTAATTTTTCAACAAATTCTGAATAGTTTTCTCCGATAAGAGAACCGATAATTTCCGTTATTTCATTCTTAATATCCAAAGAGTACGCATTTTGCTGGTCATATTCAAGATACATAGAATAACTGCTGTAGGGATAGGTTTGCGCATCCATGGCCATTTCCAGCCGCCGGGGATTCAGATGGATATAGGCTGTCAGCTCCAGCAATAGTTTAGGGTCCTTCTCCACCAAGGCCGCCTTATAACGTTCACGGAACAAATGCCCCTTTCGATTATAGCGGCTGTTAAAATACTTGGTATAGTTTGAATTCAGGTTATGCATCAACTGAGAGATATTCGCCGTCTCATCCATCTCCAATAACAAATGCAGGTGTCCGGGAAGTAAAGCATAGGCGTATATTTTAACGCCGATTTCTTCTCTATATTTTTTCAACAGGCTGAAATACATCTCATAATCCTCTTTTTCATGAAAAATATTCTGGTTCGGCAAAGACCTGCACGTTATATAATATAAAGAACCTTTTACATATATTCTCGGATGTCTGGGCATCGTTAATCCATTACGTCCTTTCAAGCATTAACATACCATCCATGTAAAATCTTTTTTCAATATAACAAAGATGTATTAACAGTTTCGATAATAACCAATAACCAAATCTCAATAATCAAATTGGATTTTGTCATTTGTCATTCCGTTTATGCCTGGTACTTTTTGCGCTTTTCCCTAAAGATGCCTGGCACTTTTTACGTTTTCAAAAAAAATCCCAGACAAACTGTCTGGGTAACAATAACCTGGGCAACCTGCCGATCCCGAAGCTTCGGGACGCACGGCTTTGCCCCGAATGAAGCCTTCTCTTTGAACTCCATCCGGGGTCCCGATGTATAACTTCTTTGAGTTTCTACATTCGGGACGCCCTCGCGTTACCGCTCCGACCGCAGCTATTTTTCCCGCTGCAAATCGGAGTCCGGCAGAGGCCTTTTCAAAAAAGTCATCCGCCAGGACGAGTTTGCCTTTTCCTGCTATTACAAGTGTATCATAAATATTGCAAAAAGTCAAATCTTTGTAAAAGTTTTTACTAAACTCCATTTTCACCAAAAAATCCTTTTATTTTTTTGTCTGCTTATCCATAAGCAAAAAGGCAATAGATGCAAGTAAACACGTCTGAGAAAAACTCAGGAACGCATTTGCCTCAAGCCCATAGATTCCCGGCGGAATCGGAATTACAAGAATTCTTGAAATAATGCCCACAACAAGACTTACCAATGCCAAAACCATCGCCAGCTTCGCCGCTTTAAACATAATCATCTCCTCCTCTTTTATCGGGTTCTGTCAAATACTTAACCACAGAAGCACGGAAATACGGAAAAGGTCAATTCACTACTCTTTTTATTTTTAATTCTAATCTCATTATTCTGTGTCTCCCGACTTCTGTGTTTCTGTGGAAATCATTTTATTTGGTTATTGTATCTTGATTATTGGTCATTTTTCCTCTGCCTGGTGCCGGCGTTTTCCCAATACGATAAGAATACCGATGACGCCAAAAATAATTGAGGACTGTAATAGCGTTAACATGCCTTCCCACGCCGTATCATTACTAACCATGATCGCGCTTAAGCCCAAGGAAAATGTTAAATAGTAGATGAACATTACCGCGCCGAAATGCGTCAATCCCAAATCAACCAGGTAATGATGGAAATGATCCTTGCCGCCGTATTTTAGCCATTCCACAACCGTTCTCACTTTACCTTCCTTTATGCGCATAATCGTCGTAAATATCATGTCAAAAATCGGCACCCCCAGGATTAAAAGCGGAATCGAGAGCTTAACAATATTATCTCCGGCCCAGTTCCCTTTTATCGCGATACACGCGAGCGTAAACCCAAGAAAGGTACTGCCGGCATCACCCAAAAACATCTTTTTCTTAGTTAGAAAATTATGCGGCAAGAATCCTAAACACGCGCCCATAAATATCGCCAAGGAAAGTCCTAGGGCAAACTGCCCGGTCCTATATAAGATTATCAAAAAACAAAACAGATTTAAAACCGCGGAACCGGCGGCCAGGCCGTCCAGTCCGTCGAGGTAATTAAAGGCATTGGTTACCCCCACTATCCAGAAAACCGTGATGATAATTTCCGCGATATCGCCAAGTATATGCGTAGGAAAAAAACTGATCCGGTTGCCCATGGCAATTACCATCAGCGCGAGAAGAACCTGAACAATCAGGCGCAGCCGTGCCGATAATCCCTTAATATCATCATAAGTACCCATGTAAAGAATAATCGTGCCGCCGAGAAAAACCGGCAAAAGCGCGCGAACGTTTTGCGGAAAAAACAGATAGGCGCTGACAACCCCGGCATAAATTCCCAATCCGCCTAAAAGCGGAACCGGCTGGCAGTGCATTTTTCTATGATTAGGCACGTCAATGATATTCAGGGAGAAGGCCATCCTCTTAAAGAAAAACTCGCTTAGGTAAGTTACAATAAACGCGATAAGAAATGCCTGAAATGTAGTCATTTTTTAATCCTCAGCTAAATAACCAATGACCAAACACCAATAACCAAATAATAACCAATGCCCAAATTCCAATACTTAAAACTTCAACATTAGCAGTAAATTAAGCTTTTATTTGGTAATTGATTATTGGATATTGAAATTTGTTTGGTTATTGTCTCTTGGTTATTGGTTATTTTATTCAATTTCTTTTAAGATACGTACCGGAAGAAATCCTTCCGCGTACTTAACCCTTCCCTGGAATCCGCGAAAATTGGCACACGACTGCGCGATCTCCAGGATGGATAAATCCTCAACGCGGGTTTTATCCACCTGCGAAGCGTGAAGTTTTAACAGCGCGAGTTTATCCGCCAAAACGTCTTTAATATCCACAAATATCTGCGGCTCGAAATTCTGCGTTGTCGGCACTTCATAGTACAACACTTCCTTGATATATCTTGTCGCGGAAAGGCATGCCTTTGCCGTAGCGCGATGGTCCTGATGCACGTCATAAAGATAATTGATAAACACGACCTGGGGCTTTACCTTATTTATAACGTTTTCTATAACCGTTATCAGCGTGCGGTCATCCGGCAGATAGGTATCGCGAAAATCTCCCCAGAAAACTTCGCGCGCGCCCATTGCCTGCGCGGAAGCAGCCTGTTCTTTTTTGCGGACATCCGGGTCGCCGCCGACCTCTCCGCAGGTTAAAACCAGCAGGTTGACGTTATGATTCTTGCGGCTATACTTAACCAACGTACCTCCACAGCCGATTTCAATATCATCCGGATGCGCGCCGATCGCCAGTATATCCATATTATGAGCCCCCAATTTATTATTAGTTACAAATAGTTACAATTGGTTACAACCAGTTACTAATAGTTACCTCAAAACTAAAAATGCTACTTTTTGTAACCTTTCGCAACCATTAGTAACCCATAGTAACCCATAGTAACCCATAGTAACCCATAGTAACCCATAGTAACCCATAGTAACCTGTCAGTACTACCTCAATCTTCCACATCATTGCCGACTTCTTCAATAATCTTTTCATCTATAACTGATGCGCCCTTTCCGAATCCGGCAAATAACGACAGATCGCAGATATGATTTATCCTCCTGGGTATCCCGCCGGTCTTTTTATATATCAGCAGCATAGAGCCGGGAGTAAAAATCTGCCGGCTGCTTCCGGCAATATTCAAGCGGTGGTTAATGTACTCTTCGGTTTCTTTTTCATGCAAAGGGCCCAGATGAAACTTGACCGCCAGGCGCTGTGAGAACTGCTTGTTGGAATCAATAACCTCTTTTAACTCCGGCTGGCCGAGAATCAAAAGCGTAAGCAAAAACCTGTTTTCCAGCTGAAAATTAAGCAAAAGGCGCAGTTCTTCCCATACCTTGCGGTCGGTAATCACATGCGCCTCATCAATAACTATAACGGTCTTTTTCCCGTCACGCATATTGTTCTCCAGGATCTCACCCAAACGCTCCAGCACCACGTTTACCAGGACATCCTGTTTGTTCTGCGGCAGGTCGCGCGCGCCAAGGCTATGGGCAATATGCATCAGGAGTTCGGTATAACTTAAAAAGGGATTGGCAATAAACGCGGTTTTATAGATATCACGGTCGATTTCTTTAAACAAGGTGCGTCCAAGCAAGGTCTTGCCGCAGCCAAAAACTCCGGTAAGCAGTCCCGCGCCCTTACCTTCGCTGACTACGTAAAACAATCTGGATAATCCTTCTTCATGCTGGGGAGAATGATACAAAAACCGCGGATCCGGCGTATTCTCAAACGGTTTCTCGTTAAATCCCCAGTGTGTTTCGTACATAAACTCCTTATTATTATTTTGATCGGTTAACAACAGTTACCAGCAGTTACCAACAGTTACTATCGGTTGCTATGGATTACTATTCAGTTACTATTCAGTTACTATTCGGTTACTATTCGGTTACTATTAGTAACTAAAAGTTACTGCCAGTTTAGCAGGTTCAAACAATTTTAACAGTTAATAATGTAACCTTTAGTAACCTTTAGTAACCTTTAGTAACCTTTAGTAACCTTTAGTAACCTTTAGTAACCTTTAGTAACCTTTAGTAACCTTTAGTAACCGTTAGTAACCGTTAGTAACCGTTAGTAACCGTTAGTAACCGTTAGTAACCAATCTTTTATTGCCCCCCCTGCCTAAGAATTTCTCTACTTCCCGGTCCTTCATTAAATAACAAATCAACGATGGACATATAGGCCTCAAACGCCCTGGCCTCATCCGTATGCAGTTGTAAATATTCCGGATGCCGGAACTGCTGATATTTCAAAACAATGCCCGCATCCTTAAAGGCATCTTCATCAAGATAATCCCTGCCGCCTATGCCGGATAAATAAGTATCAGCCTTAAGCTTGCGGCATAGTTCAATGATCCGCTCCGTACTCTTTTTACTCGTACCGATATCCGACTCCCGATAAACCGGAGTAGTAATATCCAATTCCCTCAGAATGTAATTTATTATATGGATATTTAAATCGATCAAGCGTTCCCATTTTCTCTCGTAAGCATCCTGAAAAAACGGAAAATATTCCTTAAAAAATCTGCTTCTGGCATACCAGACCTGCAGGCTCTTCTTATGTTCCTGGTGCCAGTCGCAGTCATTGTCAATGAGAACATCGCCGATACTTTGTCCTGCGCAGCCTTTTGTTTTTACGGGGACGGTGAGCCAGATCCATCCTTTGCCGGTACGGATTTTGTTGCGATTCTGAAATTCCCTTGTTTTATATTGTACCGTATCCAAAAAAACAAAGCAATCACTTTCCAGAATCTTCGCAAAATAACCGAGCCAGGGCAGATATTGCGGTTGATGCACGGAAACTATCATAATCTTATCCATTCCCCCTCTTATATTCTTTAGCCACCAAGACACAAAGACACTAAAAATACAAAACATCTATTTCCTTCGTGCCTTGGCGCCTTTGTGGCTAATTTGTTATAATCAATTTATTTTTGACACTACCTTAATACCGGTTAACAGCAGTTACCAACAGTTACAAAACAGTTGTGATCGGTTAAAGATGGTTAAATTTGACTATATTCAATTTCTCCGCAGCTGGTAGTAACCGTTATTAACAATTTTTAACTGCTAATAACTATTTTTCATTACAAATACCGGGTTCGACACTGCGTGCAGACCACTGCCGGTAATCTCAACCCGGTAATAGGCCTTACCTTCCCCGCCTGTATCATTATCAAAGTATTTTATCACAAACGGCGTTTCCCGTTTAAATGTCTGCACGACCTCGCCGTTTTTTATCAGACGTACGCTGACATTCCTGTTCTTGCGCGTATTGTCGTCTTTAAAATGCCCGCTTATCTCAACCATAACCACACCGTTGTCTGCCGAAAGCGTTTCGCCCATAGTGCACTGTCCGGTTTTGTCCGCAGCGCTTAGGGTAAAGGATTCCAGCACAAACCGGCTGGAATCGCTGCCGCGCAGCACATAGACGCGGCCGTTCTTTAAAGCGTCAAGCACGCCTTTCCTGCTTACTTCCGTAACGAGCAGGATATTACGCAAGTCCGCGAGCCTGCTTTCCAAATCACCATAATAATCAAACCCCAGGCCTCCGAGCGCCCAAACCGCAGCCACCCTTTTGCCCATGCAATATTCCCGCAGTACCTTGTCCCAGAGGCCGCCCGGCACGCCGATGGTCCGGTAACCTTCATAAAAAATGCTGAACCCGGTATAATCATGTGTATTATAGAAATCTTCCGGATGCTCTTTCGTAATAACCTTTATATGATTAGACTGCGAACTGTTTTCTATCTCCGGATGCGCCCAGAACGTCATCCCGCCTTTTGCATTAACATCATCAATAAAGTTTTGATACGGCAATGTGCCTTTATCGCCGTGATATTGATCGAACCGGCTGCTCCTGAACGGAATATTATTGACAAAAAAAAGCGCCCCGATAATTATACAGGCAAACCCCATCCGCCTTTTTTGATAAAAAGCCAAACGCTCAAATGAATTTCTAAATGACAGCGGCCGATGTTCACGCATAATGATAAAAATTCCCAGGCCAATAACCAAAAGCGGCCACAACCGCCATGCGTCTTTAGAAGAAAAAGGATTATACAACGAAGCAGGGGTAGCGGTTATCGGCAGCCGCTTGATATCAGCGGCGTTATCCAGTCCGATAATCAGCATATGCTTGTGCGCGTTATGCAGAGTAAAATTACGCTTAAACACCGAGCCGCTCCAATAATAAAACGGCGTAGACTCCATCCCCGGCAAAAATACCATATCCGGATAGCTATTCTGCAGTTGCGCGACCGCATCCAGATAACGCTGCACGCCGAAACGGGCAATGGAGTTATTTTCCACGGTCTTTTTCAGGATATTGCGTAACGGCCGGATACCGTATTGCCAGCGCATTACCTCCCGGTCCGTAAAAACCACTGCCCGGAACCCGGATTTTTCCGCAATAGAAGCAATATCCTTAAGATTATATCTGCCGTCACTGACCGTAGAAGAAATATGTATCAATGCCGCGATCTGCGTAAACCCCGTTACACCCCATCCTAAAAGACGGGGCTTTTCTAACGAGCTATTTTTAATTTGCAATTCATCCCCAATCTGAAGGCCGGGGCTTTCCGGGTGTAACGGGGTAAAGGATTCCTTAGCGCCTGCCGCAGCGCACAATAATACTCCTGCGCCCACCGCCGTTATCAAAACTATTGTCAATAGTATTTGTTTATGTTTTTTTGTTTTCATACAACCCGTTATACAAGCAGGAAATCTTTTCGATATAATCAGTTGCGCTATACCTGTTCTTTACGCTTTGCTTCGCGTATGAGCCCATTTCGGTTCTCTTCTGCTTGTCTTCAACCAGCCGGCGTAATGCCTCCGCCAACCCTGCGGCATTCGCCGGCTCAACGAGAATGCCGCTTTTATTATCCTCCACAATCTCCGGAATTCCGCCCACGCGCGTCGCCACAACCGGGATACCCAATCCCTGCGCCTCAATCAAAACCAGCCCCACGGCCTCATTCAGCGAAGCGAGCACAACAATATCCATGGCGGACATAAGCTCGAGCGCGTCATTGCGCCAGCCGGTAAAAACAATTCGATCAGTCATCCCCGCAGTACGCACTTTTTCCTCCAGCGCCGCTCTGAGGCTGCCGTCACCGACGATAAGAAAACGCGGCGGCGGAATTAAATTTTCGCACAAGATTGCCGCTTCCACGAAATATTCCACGCCCTTTATCGCTTCCAGCCGGGCAACCATGCCGATAATCAATTCCGTTTCACTAATATTAAGCCCTTTACGCATCGCTTCCCGCGTCTTATCCGTGCACGCAGAAAAGGCATCCTCTTCTACCGCCGTATGCACAACGCGGATCTGTTCATCACGCGCGACTTTAAAGCGCAGTAAATCATTACGCTCCAACTGCGTCAAGACCGCAAGGCAATCCGTGAAACGTGACGCGAACCGCTCCGCGAAAACAATAAAAGCGCTCATTACCCTTCCAAAATAGCCGTAAAAATTATGTCCGTGCGCGGTATGCACAATCTTTTTCACGCCGGCCAAACGCGCGGCGAGCCGGCCAAGCATACCGGCCTTTGCCGTATGCGTATGCACGATATCAAACCGCTCCTGCCGGAACAGCATATAGAGTTTGAAAAAGGCCGGCAAATCGAAAAGCGGGTTTATGTCCCGCTTTAGATAAGGAATTATAACCGTACGCTCGGCAAACGCGGCCAAAAAACTTTTTGTCTTTTTCGTCGGGAATCGGCTGCCACCCGTAACCAACGTAATATCATAAATATTCCGGTCAAGCCCTTCGCAGGTCATGCGCACAATATCCGGAGCCCCCCCCCAATCCATGCGGGTAATTATTTGGGCAATTCTTATTTTTCGGTTAATATCGGTTGCCATTGATTAATATCGGTTACTAACAGTTACTAACAGTTACTATCAGTTACTATCAGTTACTATCAGTTACTATCAGTTACTACTACTTGAAACGTTTTTTCCATTTACCTTCTTTTTCTAATTTATACAAAGCGTCTAAATAACGATCAATCTGAAAATTCGTTTTTCCGAATAAATCTTTTAATGTTTTATATTCTTTCTCCGTAATCAAACCATCTTCATAACAGTCATCAATATCTCCCTCTAGTTCCTTCAAGGAACCTCGAGAAATTTTAATTCCGTGCGAAAATTCACCAAAAGTATCTTTCTGATACCCCTCTTGGATATTCTGTTTAGCACTTCTTGCCGCATCTCTCATTTGAGCGATTAATTTAAAATTTATTTTATCAAATTGCTGAGTAATTTTATAAGTTAACCTGCGTATTTCACAGATATTCTGATAAAACCTTAGATTCTCATAAGGCCGCTTCTTATTGTCCATCAGCTGCAACCTCTATTAACCATTATTTGGTAACCGTTGGTAACCGTTGGTAACCGTTGGTAACCGTTGGTAACCGTTGGTACCCGCTTTGGTAACCGCTTTGGTAACCGCTTTTAACCGTTATTAACCTGTCATCTTTAATACCTATATAATTCCGTACACCTGACACACACCGGAAAGATACCGTTCTTTTTGAGTGTTTTACGAAAGCTTATAGCTTCGGCGCCGTTCCAGACAGCGGGAAAACCAGCGCTATGAATATTGCCGAAGCTATAGGTGCTGTTCAGGCACGGCCTTACTCCTCCGTCGGGGAATACATAGGCAACGATCCACGGGCTTAAACAGCGGGACGGATATTCCGCGGGCAGATACGAAGGATTGTTGTAATATTCCTTCAAGCCCTTTAAAGTCAGGTTCGGATAAAAATCGACACTAAACGGATAGGCCTGAGAAAGAATCCCCTGCATCTTCGCATATAGCTTTTCCGGGTCAATTTCCGGGCTGAACACGAATCCCTCCCAGTCACACGAAGAACTCCCCAGCTGCGCGTCGAACAATTTTTGTTTTTCAAGGAGGCCTTTATCGAGAAAAATTAGATTATGATAGGTTAAAGAATCCGCGCCGACATCTCTTGCTACCTTAGTAAGCTGTTCCAGATGTTCGTAATTATATTTAGTAACCGTGCATTGAAGATTGATAAACGGCTTTTTCCGGTTATCTTTCTTCTTATATTCATTTACCCGCTTCAGCCCCGCGGTTATCTTATCATACAGCCCCGGCATACCCCGGATTGTATCATGCAATTCCCTGCCTCCGTCCAGAGAAACATTCAGTTCATCCAGGCCGGCGTCTACCAGCTTTTCCGCGAAAACCCCCAGCATTGCTCCGTTTGTAATCATCAGACAATGCATCTTTTTTTGTTTTATATACTCGATAAGCTCAATGCACTGCGGATACAACAGCGGCTCTCCGCCAAAAAGGGTTATATTCGGGGCAAAAGCGCTTACGTCATCAAATAGCTTCTGCATCAGGGAAAAAGGCAATTCCGCAGCCACGGCATCCGAAGCCTTCTGTTTCGTTACCCCGCTCTCCCCCCACTGCCCGCACATCTTACAGCGCAGGTTACAGCGATGCGTCAAAAATAAGGTTATAGCCTCCGGCACGCTGCTTCTGCCTCTGCCCAAAAGATAAGAACCATATGCCTTCACCCTGCGGCTGAGAACCTGAAGCGCATAGAACGGCTGTCGGAAAAGCTTAACAAAAAATCTCTTAAAATTTCTCCACGGCATCGATTATTTTAGTGTATATAGACCTTTATGTTCGCCTCTTTTTTAAATTCTTTCACCCATTCCTGGTATGCCTCATATTTCTTGATTGATTTTACCTTTTCAACATATGACTCTTTTCGGTTTTCATATTCCGCGGCGTCGGCCTTGCGGATTCGGAGTATTTTAAACACGCCGTATCCTTTATAGATCGACGCCGGCGGATAATACGAATCTACCGCTTTATCAAGCATGGCATAGGCATCTTCTCTTTTAAATCCCCACATATGTATAAGAAAATCCAGCGCCACAAACCCCGGTTGCTTAAACTTATCCGGTTCTTTTCTCTTAAAGTTACCCCAAAACCCCGCGTCTCTCTTTATTTCTTTATAAAATGTTTTTGCCTGATTTAAAGTATCAAAACAAAGCACATCACTGTCCGCGGACACAAAGGTATGCAAAAAATTCCAATATGCCACGGATAATGTCCCGTTCTTCTCCAAAAATTTCCGGTAGGTTCCCTCCGTGTCCACATCCGGTTCTTCCTTTTTGGCAACCTTCCCGATAAGCGCGTTAATCTTTACCAACTGCCGCATACGGTTGAGAAAAATATCTTCCTGAATACCGAATTTTTCATTTACCCAGGCGCGGAATGATTCAGCGTCATCCTTCCAGCGGAAACGCACATCATCATTCCATAATAGCATTTCGATTGCCTTATCCACCTGTGCATCATCTACGGCGATCTTTCTCTTTGCCGCCTCAAAAGAAAAAAGCAGATCTTTCCAGATTAATCTATCCAACTCCGCCTCCGGAACAGAAACATGCACCTCATTGAAAAATTTTTGCGCCCGCTCCAAATCATCAAATTGCACCAGCTCCACGGAAAGCGTATTATATTCATCAAGGAATTTACGATAAGCCTCTTCTTCCGTAACCTCCGGGTTAAAGCCGTCTATAACCTGCTTGCGCAGCTTCTCCAGCTTGATAAGATGCTGCATCTGGTTACGAAAGACATCCAAGGGCACACCTAAATTATCCTGCACCCACTGCTGATATTTTTCTTTATCCAGCCTCCAGTTAAAATCAACCTTGTTTTCTTTCAGCAGCCTGTCTATTTCCTCATCCACTTCCGCTTCGTTTACTTCAATACCGCGGCGGAATGCCTCAAAAGAAAAAAGCAGTTCCTGCCAGACAAGGTCTTCGAGCTCTTTTTCATCCTTCGGCGAGCCTCTCCATTTCGCCGCATAGGTCATTACCACGCGTTTCGCGAAATAATAATTTCCCGCCGGCACAGGCGTTGCGAAGAGTTCACCGGCAATTTGCGCGGTAGAAGCCGCGGGTTCGCTCTGCGCAAAAGACGGGCAAGCGCTGAGCAATACAAACAAAAGCCCCAAAAAAAAATTTCGGTATTTTTTCATATCATCCCCCCTGTTTTATGAAATATTTGTTTTATTGTAACACATACGTTAATCCATTGCCAATAGCTATCTTTTTACATTTATCTATTCCTTGACGCCATCTTGTTTTTCTGCTACGCTTATTTTAAAACTTATGCTTAAAGTAAAAAATATTTCAAAACAATTTATACCTGCCTTACCGCTAAGCGCCAGATTAATAAATCTTCACCGCAAAAATAGTCCGGTTACGGCGCTAAAGGATATTTCCTTTTCGCTAGAAAAAGGCAGTATCCTGGGCATTCTCGGGCCTAACGGCGCCGGGAAAACGACATTACTTAAAATAATATCCACAATTATTCTTGCCGATAAAGGCACGGTACGCGTGGACAATTATTCCCCCGGCAGAGATGACGAAAAAATAAAATCCATTACCGGACTAATGAGTAATGAGGAAAGAAGTTTTTACTGGCGGTTAACCGGCCGGCAAAACCTGGAATTTTTCGCCGCCATGCATGGATTGGATAAACGCAACGCAGAGTCACGGCTAAAAGAATATTTTACAAAATTCAAAATAACTTACCAGGATAAGCGCTTTGATTCCTATTCAAGCGGCATGAAAAGAATCTTCTCTCTCATAAAAACCATCCTTCATGACCCGCGGCTTGTGTTATTGGATGAACCGACCAAGAGCCTTGATTACAACACATCGCTTAAGCTCCGGAATTTCATCAGAGAACTCTCCGCCGCGGGCAAAGCAGTGCTTTTAGCCACCCACAACATCCAGGAAGCGGAAGAGCTTTGCGATTCATTTTTAATAATTTACCAAGGGAAAACGCGTGCTATAGGCGCCCTGGATGAACTCAGAAAAGGCATGAATAACAGTTCGGCAACCTTAACCGATATTTACCTGAAACTCACGCAAAATGCTTAGAAAAATTACCGCCCAAATCAAAAAAGATTTTCTTATCGAAACAAGTTACAAATTCGCCTTTTTATTCAATATCTTCAGCGTATTGGCAAGCATTCTTACGTATTTTTTTATCGATAAATTATTCGGACATAAAGTTACAGAACACCTTGAAGAATTCGGGGTCAGCTATTTTTCCTACGTATTATTAAGCATGGCCTTCTTCAGTTACATCGGCGTGGGGCTCGGCTCTTTCAGCTCACGCATACGCGGCGAACAGCTTCAGGGCACACTAGAGTCTCTCCTGCTTACACCGACAAAAATAAGCATATTACTCGCCGGCATGGCGCTATGGAACCTTATCATCGCGACTTTCGATATCCTGATCTACCTTGTATTAGGCATATTTATATTCAAGATTAATTTTTCAAATATCAATATCCTTTCCACAACAATAATATTGATTCTGACCATGGCCTCTTTCAGTTGCCTGGGAATAATTTCCGCAAGTTTTATTCTGATTTTTAAACGAGGAAACCCGGTCGGATGGATAATCAATACCATAGAAGGCCTTTTAGGCGGAGTTTATTTTCCGGTTACGGTCATGCCCGGCTTCCTGCAAACAGCCGCCAGATTCTTTCCCATAACCTACGCTATCCGCGCCATAGAACTGGCGGTATACAGAGGATATTCTCTGCCGGAGCTTAAAAGCGAACTAATATTTCTATGCTTATTCTGTCTGGTATTAACACCTTTGAGCGGGTATACATTCAAATACGCCCTGAAAAAAGCCCGCCGGCAGGGAAGCCTTCTTCAGTACTGATTACGATTTCATTCGGCTCTTAAAAAGATGTGCGCATATGCGCTTAACATAAAACGGCAGATTTACCTGCTGAGGTAAAATCCCGGAGTTATGAGTTATAACACGAGCGGAAGGGAAAAACGTTTTAATCAGAAATTTAAATTTCCGCGCAATCCCCTTTTGTTTAGAAAGAAAAACCAGATAAGAAAGCCTGTAATAATCACCGTCTTGGGCGATAAAAAAATTGCATAATTTTCTAAAAAAATCCATATCGCCGAAATCAATCTCTTTAACTTCCGGAGGTTCATAGGCAAACTTCTTGCGCATAAAATATAAACAGCAAAACAAAATCTCTTTTAAATCAAACCGTTCCGCTTCTTTCAACATAAATTCGCGGTCTAATGATTTATTATAATATCCCAGCGCTCCGGTTAAATCCGAAAACAAGGTCATCGGCCTGAATTTGTGCATTAGACAATGCTGCGCGAGATAAATCACCAGATGTTCCGGCGAAAGTGTATATACATTCTCACCTTCAATTATCACCGGCTGTGCCCTCTGCCAGATACTTTCCATATCTATTCCCCTGACCAGGGAATCCACCGGCCAGGTGGAATTAATAATATGCCAGTGCAGATGCACCGGCGCGCAAAGAAGCTCGGGAGTTTTATAGACAAGAGTATTGATCGACATCGCGGGCAGATCAGGCGAAAAGCCCTGGTAATCCGCGGAAAAGTACCCTAATGAATTCAAGACATCATTCACCCTGGAAACATCCTCTTTTTTCACCAGGACATCGATATCGGACATCGGCCGCAACCCAATATCAAGATAAACTTTTTCCGCCAGAAAAACACCTTTTAACATGACCACTTTTATTTCATGCGCGCAAACAGCCTTGAGTATCTTTCCTGCCTGCCGGAAAATTATCGCGTTTCTAGCCGAATTAACATAATAGCCTTTTTCCAGAACCGCCAAATCCTCCTCGGGCAGATACATGTGGAGCGCTAATTTCCTTAAGCTTCGATATATTAAACCGGTTACCCCCTCTTCCTTCGCTCTTTGTATAATGTAATTCCAATCCAGGCTCAACGCAGGAAATTTTTCCAACATTTTCTCTTTGTTCACACTCAAATTAATCTGAGCCAACGAAAAAAGCCAAGCCTCTTCATCAGGCAAAATTTTCTTTCCGCCTGCTAACGCGTCAAAACATCTGATTATTTTTGCGAATAAAAGGTAAATCCAGCGGCTAAGAGGTAAGCTGCCGCTATAAAGAATATTTATCACGCGGAATATTCCTCTATCAATACGCAATATTTTATTATGCTTTTCAACCGCAACTACTTTGCCTAATACGCGTTCCGCATAAACATATCCGTCCGTTAATAGCGCGAAGTCTCCTTTGGTTAAAAAAGCGGTTCTGCCGTTTCTTTTTGTTTTTTTGACAACCCTATGAGCAATAATTCTATCGTCCCGGTCACAATAATAGATTATATCGGCGTAGGATATATCGGAAGGTTCGGCCTGCTTAACATGAATAACCTGGCCGCTGTTGATAAAAGGGTACATACTCATCCCCTTTACCCGGAAACGCAGGCAACTGCCTTTTTTCAGCACATCCCTGCTCAGCTCCACAAACTCCGCGCGTTTCATCATATCCGGCTTTTCACAAAATCCAGAACACTCTCATCGGGAAGAAATCCCAATTCAAAACAAGGCCTATGCCTAACAAATTCCGCGCAGAAATCCAAAGTGAATTCCATGCCTTTTTTGTCCCAGAATGTCGGGAATGAACAAACGAGAAGGCGGGACACCGCGTTAATATCATTAAGCGGGATTATATAATTCTCCGGCGCGTGCTTAAGAAAAAACACTTTTTCTAAGGGAACTTCCGCTTGCGCGCAATGCCTGCTGTCTCCATGCCAGGGCGTCCCGTACATCAGAAACCGCCGCCCGGGCCTGCGCACAATAATTCTGTCATCGCTTAAAACCGTTGCGTCTTTATCCGCACCCCAAATATTAGCGGTTGTGCTTTTACCTGTCCCGGATACTCCGATAAAAAGTATCCCCTTTCCCCGGAAATCTATGCCGCAGGAATGAAACAATACGCCGCGGCCGCGGGCAAGCAGATGCAGCATCAACACCTCATCCACCGGGTATTCCAGAGGGTTAAGCAGCGGTAAGCCTCCGGAAGTAAACTCTAACGCGTCTGGACCCCGGACATAAATATCCCCGCGGCTGAAATCTTCATTTATAACTGCCACGGCATACGGTTCCGGACCGGTAACTACAGCCCGAAAAGAAAATACCCAGCCGGTATTATGCCTGTATAAACTCCAGTTACTTTCGGAGTTGAAGATTTCTTTTCCAAGCTCCATCCGCGGCGGCAAACCGCGATGGACATTGAGCCGAATATCCGCCGCGCCGTTTACAATAAACCCCTCGGCATCCTTTCCTAACATTATCCCCCAATCATCAGCCTCGCAAAAAACCGAAACAACGATCCGGGCAATTGACAGATTTATTTCTTTAATTTCAATTTCTGAAAACATAAGACTGATATCTCAGCTTGCTATTACCGTTGAACAAAAATTATCCCTGGTTCCGCAATTATTAGATCCGGCAATTCTGCCTGTGGGAGAAGGTGTTGATTTACAACCGGCCAGTACCGCCTCCTGGGGGGTCAAATCGATTTTTTTAACCTGCGGCTTTTGATAAGCCTTTCTATTCTTTTTCTCCGCCATAACCAACCTCCTTTTTACTTTTCTTTCGCCCTTCGCCTTCAGAAATGAAACGAGTGATTGCCGCTTTTCCTAACCGAGATGTTCTAACCGCTGTTTTTTTCGCATACCTGCCAAACGCAAACGCCTTTGCCCGCAAATGCGCTGTTCGGCAAAGATACTCAACCGGCATTTCGGGATTACCTGTCTCGAGTTCCGACCATCCCGGGCACCCCGCGCACAAATCCCGCAGCTCGCATCCGGCGCATTCATAAGCAAAGGTCTTTTTTTGCCGGATAAGCCGCGGCACGGCATCAAGCCAGCCTTCTTCAAACGTGCCCGTCTTAAGATTATAATTAGGATATCTGGATATCACGCATAGCCCCAGATTACCCGCCGGATCGATATGAAAAGAACTTCTCCCGGCGCTGCAGCTATAAAGCAAATCCGTGTCTGCCGGCGCAGGAAACTTTTCACAAAAATCTTTCCAGCCGGCCTTGCGTTCTTTATCCGCCAAATCAAATTCCAGCACTTCCTCGGGCTTGACCCGAAAAGAGCAAGGTTCCAGCGAGCGGTCAAGCCTGGGGTTAAGAAAAGGGTCAAATCTGAATTTTACCCCTAATTGCGCAGCGTACTTTTTCATTGCCGGAATTTCCTTTTTATTCATACTCATCAGCATCGTCTTCAATGTAACCGGCAGCCCGCGTTCAAGAAGAAAATTAATCCCCTTTAGGCAACGGTCAAATGAACCGGAGACTCTGCTGATCTTTTCGTACGTGCGCGGGGTCATTCCATATAAACTTATTTCCACCATAAAAGGCGGCAGGTCTTCTAAAAAATCCGCGATATAAGGGCTTATCAATGTCCCGTTGGTAAACAAGCTGATAATCATGCCTCTTTTCTTGGCATAAGCGTAAATATCCAAAAAATCTTCTCTAAGAAGCGGTTCTCCTCCGGTCAGCAATAACCAAAGGCATCCGGCATCAGCCATTTCATCCAGGATACGGCAAACATCCCGGAATTTCATTTCATTTTTTTTCATGCCGTGGTCGCAATAGCAATGCACACAATCTAAATTGCAGCCGAAAGTAAGTTCCATCGAACCGCTGATCGGAATCCGCCTTTTTGATACTTTATCATAAATCATTTCACTAAACTCATGATACGGAATTTGAGGGATATGAGGGCAATCCATATCAAACTTCTTTTACCCCCCTTATTTTCTCAAATACGTTTAAAATTTCTTTTAAATCTTTTTCCGCTTCCTGAACCTGCACATCAAATTCATCAGCAATAACGTCTCTTATTTGTGAAACACTCTTTTTGCCGTCAATCAATTCCCAAATCCGCGAACTAACAGGATTAAGCGCGTAAATACACTCTAAATCGCCTGTTTTATGCCTGATAGGAACGAGGATAAACTCATCGGCAATCTTTCTTTCAACCATGTCCGCGCATTTTTCGTAGCATTTTTCCAGCATTTCATTCTCCTCTTAATAAGAACCGGCAGGTCTATTTATTCTTATATCGCCAGTATATCAAGATTCTCTGATTGTATCTATTATTTTTTTTAAATCCGATTCCGTAAGCAAAAGATGCACCGGCAGGGTCAAAAGACGTTCCGCCAAATATTCGGCATTCGGGAAGCCAGCCTTAGCGTAGCCGAGGTCAAACATCATATGCAAGGGCCGCATATACATCCGCGAGGTTTCAAAACCATGACGCCATAGCGCCTTTTCCGCGCGGCTTCGCTTATCCGCATCTTTAAACACAACCGGAAAACGGTTAAACGCCGGCTTCGTGTGCGCCGGGATGTCCGGTACGATAAGCGCATCCGAATCCTTCAGCCCCGCAATCAACCGCATTCCGTTATAAACGCGTTTCGCGGCCGACGCATCCGCCTGCCGCAACAAATCCAAGGCAACTTGTGCCTGCACGTCCGTATATCTTTTTACGCTAAAGTCATGCGGCGGTGAAACCTCCTTAAAGCGGCACAACATCGGATATATTGCTCCGTACAGCCGCGGATTAACCACCACAGACATGGCCAGCATCTTCATCCATATCCGTATCTTGTCTCCGAGCCCCGTTTCCTGCGCGGACATCGCTTCTTTAATTATCTTCTGAGCAAGCTCCGTGTTATTTAACGCGATACATCCGCCGCCGTATGTCGGCAGATTTTTTCCGCGGTTAAAACTAAAAAAACTCACGTCCGCCGCGGCATCCGCCATTTCCCCCTGCATCCGGCTGCCAAAACTCTGACAGGCATCTTCAATAATAAAAATACCGGGAAACCTTTTTTTAAGCCTGCCAAGCCCCGGCATAACAATACCGAACATATGTACCCCGACAATACACAGCGTATTCTGGGAAATAATACCCGGCAAAAGCGCGGCGTCCATATTAAAATCGTTTAAAGAAATATCGCAAAGAACCGGCTTTAATCCGGCCTTGCGCACGCTAACCACCAGCGAGCCCGCGGTATAGGCCGGAAGAATCACCTCATTGCGCGAAGAACCTTTTTTAAGCGCCGCAAGGATAAGATAAAAAGCGGAAAGCCCGGAATCGGAAAGGATGATATGCCTGCGTTTAAGAACCGCCGCAAGATTTTGCTTAAGCTCTTCCTGCGCCTTTTCCCCGGAGCACAAACCCCGGATAGAACCGATGATTTGTGTTAGCGGTAATACAGCCGCGGTAATCGGTATTTTTCTAATCATAAAATCTTCTTTGCCCGGACAACAAAAATCGGCGCGAACATATTATAGGGAAAACCTATGGCCTTCTGCTGCGTAACTTCAAAGCCGTATTTATCAAGATACGTATAAATCTTTTTTAGATGATAGGTGCGCAACGGCAGATTTTTTACGGTCGC
>JAHIOQ010000152.1 GCA_018895275.1 Candidatus Omnitrophota bacterium | reverse complement strand
TTTCTCGCATCACGTGTAGATGCGGATGAATTTAAAAAAAAGATGGAAGGACAATTAACAAACGATATAAGGATAGTTGATATTTTTTATGAAAAATAAGGAAATTATAATCAGTGTTGATGAACATGAAAAGAGAGTTGCTGTGGTTGAAGACGGCAAGCTGGAAGAGTTTCTGCTTGAGAGAACTTCTCAAAACCAGCATCTTGCCGGTAATATCTATAAAGGACGCGTTGCCCAGGTGGTAAAAGGGATGGAAGCGGCTTTTGTCGATATAGGGGTGCAAAAAAACGGGTTTCTCTATATCCAGGAATTACTGCCGGAAACTTTAAAGCAGGAAGAGTATGATGCCGTGGAAACTGTGGAGGATAACGCTGCCGGAGGACCGGTAAAGCAGACCGGGGAGCGGATGAGTATTGAAAATTTGCTGACAAAAGGCCAGGAGGTGCTTGTTCAGGTCGTAAAAGAACCTTTCGGTACGAAAGGGTGCCGGCTGACAAGCCATATTAGTCTTCCGGGCAGATTTCTGGTTTTAATGCCGTACAGCAAAAATATCGGTATTTCAAAAAGAATTACCGACGAAAAAGAACGGATCCGCCTGAAATCCATGTTGAAAGAAATAGGGATGCCTAAGGATATGGGGTGTATCATGCGTACGCAGGCCGAAGGCAGAGAAAAAAAAGAGTTTATACATGAGTTGAATTATCTGCTGCGCTTATGGCGGACAATCAAGGTAAAAAGCACGCGTAAAGGCGCGCCGTGTTTAATACACGAAGAGTACGATTTGGTACTGCGCACTGCCCGCGATGTTTTAAATGACGATGTAAGCCAGGTGGTTATTGATAACCGGGAGGATTATAAACGGGTACTTGGCTTTATAAAAACACTTGCGCCCCATTTGCAGAAACGGATCAGGCTGTATAAAGAAAAGATGCCGCTTTTTGAGAAGGACGATCTTGAGAAGCAGATTGAAGGTATTTTTGCGCAGCAGGTCTCCTTGAAAAAAGGGGGATATATCGTGATTGAACGTACGGAAGCGTTGATTTCCATAGATGTTAATAGCGGAAGGTTTGTCACGACAGGCCGTTTGGAAGAGACGGCATTTCTGACCAACCTGGAGGCAGCGAAGGAAATCGCCAGGCAGATTGCTTTAAAAGATTTGGCCGGGATTATCATTATTGATTTTATAGACATGCAAAAGGTATCGCACCAGAAAAAAATATTACAGGTGCTGGCAAAGGCAATGGAAAAGGATAAGGCGAGATTCACGATTTACCCGTTCTCGCAGCTGGGTTTGGTACAAATTGCCCGCCAGAGAGTCCGCAAAAACCTTGAAAGCGTGATGTTTCAGGATTGCCCGCATTGTAAGGGCAAAGGTAAGGTTAAATCGACACAAACTATTGCGATTAAAGTGCTAAGGGATATAAAAAATTATTTGATGACGCATAAAAAGCGTTACCTGGAGGTCAGCGTGCATCCTTTAATCGCTATGCGGCTTCTAAATGAGGACCGCTCGGCGATTACTAACATGGAAAAACGCATGTGGGTTAAAATCGTTATTCTCACGGATGAACATTTAGATATTGAAGAGGTAAGATTTTTGTGATATACTTTTTCTATTATTTACCCCGTCAGAGAAAGCCGCTGATTTTAATCGGTGGATATTACCACATGAAGCTGACGATGGTTTAATGCTGCTGTTGAGGCGGACCGTTAGAAACCCTTGTTCTCTAACGGGGTTTACTAAATAAAAAAACCGAAAAATAAGAAATATGGAGGTGGATGTTGTGTACGCGATTGTTGAAGTGAGTGGAAAACAGTATAAGGTTGCTCCGGATGATGTTATTGAAGTTAATCAGATTGAATCAAATGACCGGAATAAGATAGCTTTGGATAAAGTGCTTTTGATCTCAGATGGTTCAAAAGTTGACATAGGACAGCCGTATGTGGAAGGCGCGAGTGTGGATGCCGAAATCGTTGAGCAGGTTAAAGCAGCCAAGGTTATTATTTTTAAGTATTTAAGGAGAAAAGATTCGCACAAAAAAACCGGGCACAGGCAAAAATTGACAAAACTTCTGATTAAAAAAATCAATAAATGATTATATCTGGCAGGCGTAGCTTGGATTTATGCGCGGCTCCTGTCTTAATTCGAGGAGGTAGGTATTATGGCACATAAGAAAGGCATGGGAAGCAGCCGTAACGGCAGGGACAGTAATTCACAACGTTTGGGGGTAAAACGTTTTGGCGGACAAATAGTTAGGGCGGGTGCGGTTTTGATGCGGCAGCACGGCTTGAAGTTTAAACCGGGAAAGAATGTCGGCGTCGGCCGGGACTATACGCTGTATGCCTTGGTTGACGGAACAGTGTGTTTTCCTAAACCGCGGGTTATTAGTATTTCCTGTCTGCGTGAGTACACGGACAGGCAGGCCGGAAATTAGGGTTAAATATACAGATGCATGTTTATTGACAGAGCCAGAATATTCTTAAAAACGGGAAAAGGCGGCGATGGTTGCGAAAGTTTCTACTTTAGAAAAAGTATGCGCTATCGACGCAGAGACGGCGGCGACGGAGGAAAAGGCGGCGACGTTATAATCAAGACAGATGCCAATGTGCATACGCTTTTGGATTTCTACTATCGCCAGCATTTTAAAGCTGAATCCGGAAAACACGGCAGCAGTAATCTGAAAAAGGGCAAAGATGGGGATAATTGTATTATTCTTGTGCCTCCGGGAACAATTATACGCGATTTAGAAACTTCCTGTATTATCCGGGATCTAAACCGGGAAAATGAAAGTGTTTGTGTGGCCAGGGGCGGAAAAGGCGGAACCGGGAACGACAAAAACCGTGAGGCTACAGCCGGAGAGCCTGGCAAAGACAAGATTGTTAATCTTGAGCTTAAACTTATCGCTGATGTTGGGCTTATCGGATATCCTAATGCCGGTAAGTCCTCTTTTTTAAATGCAATTTCCGACGCTAATTCTAAAGTTGCTCACTTTCCGTTCACAACATTAAGCCCTGTTCTCGGCGTTGTTTCTTTGCCTTCAGAGCAGCGTTTTGTCGTTGCCGATATCCCGGGAATAATAAAGGACGCGCACAAAGGAAAAGGTCTGGGGATTGAATTTTTGCGTCATATCGAGAGGACAAAATTACTGCTGTTCCTTATAGATATGGCCGGTGTTGACGGCCGCGATCCTTGCCAGGATTATAAGGATCTAATGAATGAAGTGGAGTGTTATGACCGGAATCTTTTACAAAGGCCGCACTTAATCGTGGTCAATAAGATGGATTTGCCGGAGGCAAAAGATAATTTAAAGAGGTTTAAGAAAGCAGTTAGGGAAGATATCTTCTCCATTTCATGTGAAACCCGGGCGGGAATAGAAAAAGTCGTGGAGGCCTTGGCCCGGATATTAGATGCCCCGTCGAAAACGGGCGATAATGTGGGCATACCTCGGTAGCATGAAATATTGAGGTTATCGGTAATGTTATGAAGCAAGTACTGAAAAAAGGTTCAATAATAGTTGTGAAGGTGGGTTCGAGTATTTTGACCGCCGGTTCAAATCAGCTGGATAAGGAACGGCTTTCTGCTTTGACATCCCAGGTTTCTAATTTAAAGAGAGAAGGATATGCGGTAGTAATTGTTTCTTCCGGAGCAATCGCCTGCGGGATGCAGAGGCTTGGCTATAAGGAAAGGCCGCGGACAATTGTCGAGTCGAGCGCGGCCGCGGCTATCGGCCAGGCATTGCTGATGCATGATTATGAACGGTCTTTTCAGGCGTATGGCTATTGTACGGCACAGATTCTTTTGACCTCGGACGGGCTGCATGACCGTACGCGTTACCTGAATGCGCGTAATACGATTATGCATCTTTTGGAAAAAGGAAATGTCGTGCCGATTGTAAATGAGAATGACGCGGTATCTACCGATGAAATAAAGTTTGGAGATAATGATAAGCTTTCTTCTCTGGTGGCCACGCTTATTGATGCGCATCTGCTGATTATTTTATCCGATGTCGACGGATTTAAGGACGCGCAGGGAGCGGTTATCCGGGAAATACATAAAATTGACTCCCACATCTTAGGGTTAGCCGGAAATACTTCTAAAGAAACAAGCGTCGGCGGGATGATTACCAAGCTGGAGGCGGCTAAAATCGTGACCAACTCCGGAATACCGATGGTCATTGCTAATGGAAATGATCCGGAGGTATTGTTAAAGATAGCCCGCGCTGAAGAAGTCGGCAGCTGGTTTTTACCGCGGGAAGGAAAGATGCCCGGCAAAAAGCGCTGGATTGCCTTCAGCTGCAGAAATTGCGGAAAGATAATTGTTGATGATGGGGCAAGGGAAGCTATAATAAAAAAAGGGCGCAGCCTTTTGGCAATCGGTATCGTCTCCGTGGAAGGAGAATTTTCTTTTGGTGATTTGGTGGTTATATGCGATAAGAATCATGTCGAGATTGCGCGCGGTCTTAGTAATTATTCGCGCGCGGAGCTGGAAAAGATAAAAGGGATGAAGACGGATTCTTTTGAAGCAGTTCTGGGATATTACTCTTATGATGAGGTTATTCATCGGGATAATCTGGTGATGCTGCGTTAAGGGGGAAAATCATGGAAATAAGAGCAGAAATTATTGAAATCGCTGCGGCGGCAAAACAGGCAGTGGAATATCTTAGCGAAGCAAGTTCTAAAGCCAAAAATGAGGCATTGGAGGCAATTGCCGCCGAGTTGACGAAACGATCGCTGCTTATTCTAAAAGCAAACGCAAAAGATGTTGAATGCGCGAAAAAGGGCAAAAAATCAAAGGCATTTATTGAGCGTCTGGCGTTAACTAAAAATAGAATAAAGAAAATGAGCGACGACGTCCGTTCGATTATCGCTCTGGGAGATCCCGTGGGAGAGATAATAAAATTATGGAAACGCCCTAATGGCCTGATGATCGGTAAGATGCGCGTACCTCTGGGAGTAATCGGTATTATTTATGAGTCGCGGCCTAACGTAACCAGTGATTGTGCCGCGTTGTGCCTTAAATCGGGAAACGCGGTTATCTTGCGCGGCGGCAAGGAGTCGTTTAATTCAAATAAAGCGATTTATAAGGCTATTTGCGCCGCGCTGGAAAAAAGCGGCTTCCCGAACGGATGCGTAAGTTTTATTCCGACAGTCGACAGAGAAGCGGTTTCCGTTATGCTCGGATTGGCGGATTATATTGATTTGATTATTCCGCGTGGCGGAGAAGCGCTTATCCGCAGTGTTGTGGAAATGTCGAAGATTCCGGTGATCAAGCATTATAAAGGAATCTGCCACACATATGTTGATGAACACGCGGACATGGCGATGGCGGAGGAGATTGCCTTTAATGCCAAAGTACACAGCCCTTCTACCTGCAATGCCATGGAATGTCTGCTGGTGCATATCGCGGTCGCCAAGGAATTTCTTCCCAAGTGCGTAAAGCGCCTGCAAAAAGCCGGCGTGGAAATCAGGGGATGTTCGCGGACGATGGCTATTTGTCCCGGCATCAAAAAGGTAAGCGAGGAAGATTTTGCCACGGAGTACCTGGATTTGATGTTGTCGGTGAAAATTGTTGATTCCCTGGAAGAGGCGGCTGCGCATATCGCGCGCTACGGAAGTAAACATTCCGACGCGATTGTTACGAATAATTTTCAGAATGGAATGAAATTCTTAAAAAAGGTTGATGCGGCGTGTGTTTATCTTAATGCCTCTACGCGTTTTACCGACGGTAATGAATTCGGACTTGGCGCGGAAATCGGCGTAAGCACGGATAAACTTCATGCGCGCGGGCCGATGGGGCTGGAAGAGCTTACAACTTATAAATATATAATAATGGGAAATGGACAGATTCGGACATAAACAGAGAATTGGTATCTTAGGAGGCACTTTTGATCCTATTCATCTAGGCCATTTGTTCCTGGCAGAAACGGCACGCTTAAACCTGAAGCTGGATAAAGTTTTGTTTATCCCGGCATGGAGGCCGCCGCATAAGAATCGCGCTGATATAAGTGATGCGGAAATGCGCTATGCGATGATTAAGCTGGCAACGGCCGGGAATCCCTGGTTTTGTCCTTCCCGCATCGAAATAAAAAAGCAGGATGTTTCTTATTCCGTAGAGACACTGCGAAGCCTGAGAAAGCGGTATCCCGACGCGGATTTTTATTTTATTATCGGCTCGGATGCTCTTCCTGAGTTGAAAACGTGGAAGCAGATAGAAGAGATATATGAGTTATGTCGTTTTGTGGTTGCGCCGCGCCCGGACATGGAAAAATGTTCATTGCCGAAAAAGGCGTTGTTTTTAAAAGGAGGTTTTTTGAATATTTCAAGTACAACAATTCGGCAGTTGCTGCGCTCGGGTAAGGCCATACGGTATCTTGTGCCGGAAAAGGTTTATCAATTTATAAAAAAACATAACATGTATACTGGTTAAAATGGATACAAATATCGTCTATATACTGCCGGTTGTTCTTTGTGTTTTAGTTATGTTTTCGGCATTTTTTGCCATGTCGGAAGTGGCGTTTATCAGTTTGAATAAGGTGCGCCTGCGCTATCTGCTGCAGCAAGGAAGAAAAAATGCTCAGATTGTTCAGCGGATTGTAATGAAAATGGACAAGTTGATTACGACGGTATTGATCGGCAATAATTTTGTGAACATCGCTATCTCCGCGATCGGAACGTCTTTATTTATTTATTTTTTTGGAAATAATGTTACTACGATTAGCGCAGCGACGTTGTTTATAACCTTGATTGTGTTGATTGCCGGAGAGATAACCCCGAAAATTTTTGCCGTAAAGCACGCGGAAAAAGTTTC
>JAHIOQ010000151.1 GCA_018895275.1 Candidatus Omnitrophota bacterium | reverse complement strand
TGATTTGCTTTAACGCATTATTTATATTGCCTGCCTTATAACCGCTCCTGCCTTCACGCCTGATTACGCTTACTTTTTCCTTATATCGCGCAGAGAATTCATCGATTCTATTTTTATAATCCTCCTCTGTGCTGTCATCCAGGATAAAGGCGTGAAAGTTATCATACTCCTGATTAACGCAGGACAATACCGCCTTTTCCTGAAAGTCGTTATAGGTTGTGTATAGCAATGCTACCGAGGGGGTTTTTGCCGATACTTTTTCATCTTTCAAGAGTGTTTCCGGCACCGGTGTAGTTTTTAAATAAGCGAACCCGATCATCACTACATGATATAACGCATAGCACCAGAATAAATCCAAAAGCAGCGTAAAACTGATTATGGCAAATTTGGCCGGAATATTTTCCGGGCCCCAGAGGAGGGCTAAAATGCGGGGATTAAAGTAGAGCACTGTCCAAAACCAAAGACAGAGCATCACGCTGAACATACGTGGATTTTTTGAAAAAATCAAATTGAAACTATTCTTAGATTTCATTTATCTTTTCCATTAAAAATGTTTTTTCAAAGAAAATGCTAAGAATTCAACTCGGATATTTCATGGTATCGTCGTAGCGAGGGCGCAAAGTGTCGTACAGATACAAGGCGCACGACTGAAGCTCCTGCAGTCGTACCCTCTGCGGTACGGCGAGGAAGCTGAAGAAGTGCAACGCCGTAGATGTGCGGCAATTTGTGCCTGTAGTAGACTATACCATGAAATATTCGAGGCAATATGCCCTTAAAAATATAAATGCCATGGATGCTCTCCATAGCGCTAATATGTACTCTAACTCTGCTTTTAAATGCTGTCAAGCAAAATTTTATAGCGTTAATTATTTCCCCTGCCGCGTCAGGGCCAGAAAGTTAGCGAGGATTTTTTTGCCGTCTTTGGTCAGGATTGACTCCGGATGGAATTGAACACCCCACAAGGCATACTGCTTATGTTTTATGGCCATGATCTCATTATCCTCGGAAACAGCCGTGACTATGAAATCAGCCGATAGGGTGCTTTTTTTGATTACCAGGGAATGATAGCGGGTTGCCGCGAAGGGATTCGGGATATCTTTAAAGATTGTTTTACCGTCATGCCGGATTTGGGAGGTCTTGCCGTGCATTAATTTTTTCGCCCGGACAATCTTCGCGCCGAATGCCTGGCCAATACATTGATGCCCCAGGCAAACCCCTAAGACAGGAATCTTACCGGCAAAATGTTTAATGATTTCGCAGGAAATCCCGGCTTCTTTCGGCGTGCGCGGCCCGGGTGAAATGACAATGCGCTGCGGACGGATTTTTTCAACCTGGCTGCAGGTTATCTTGTCATTGCGAAAAACCTTTACGGTTTGCTTGAGCTCTCCGAAATACTGTACGAGATTATAGGTAAAAGAATCATAATTATCGATTAATAGAATCATATCATTCCCTCATGCGCTACTTCAATGGATTTCAACATCGCCTTGGCCTTATTAACCGTTTCCTGATATTCTTTCTCCGGCACGGAATCCGCTACGATACCCGCCCCGGCCTGCACATAGGCAATATCCGCCTTGATTACGATTGTCCGGATCGTAATGCAGGTATCCAGGTTGCCGGAAAAGCTGAAATATCCGACACAGCCCGCGTATGGGCCCCGGCGCACATTTTCAAGCTCATCGATAATCTCCATGGCCCTTATTTTCGGCGCGCCGCTTACCGTTCCCGCGGGAAAGGTCGCCCGCAGCAGATCAAAGACATCCTGGTTTTTATTTAAGCCGCCGCGCACATTACTGACAATATGCATGACATGAGAGTATTTCTCGACGGTCATTAATTCATCCACCTTAACCGTGTTATAACGGCAAACCCGGCCTAAATCATTGCGGCCTAAATCAACCAGCATTATATGCTCGGCGATTTCCTTGGGGTCTTTCAGGAGGTTCTCACTGAGCTTTTTGTCCTCAGCCTCATTCTTCCCCCGCCGGCGTGTTCCGGCAATAGGCCGGACCTCTGCGGTGGAGGCCTCACAGCGCACCATGACCTCAGGAGAAGAGCCGACGAGCTTCATGTCCGCGAATTTGAGGTAGTACATGTAGGGCGAAGGGTTGACGATTCTCAGGACACGGTATAAATCAAAGGCCGCTATGTTTATCTTTACCTGAAAACGCTGCGAGATTACCGTTTGAATGATATCTCCCTGCCGGATATAACGTTTTGCCTTGGTTACTGCCTGTTTGAACCTCTCTTTGCTCATGTTTGATGTTACGGAAACCTTTTTTGCTTTTCCCGGGACACAGTGCACCTTAAGCGGCTGCTTGAGCAGTTTTTCCAAGGCGTCTATTTTTTTGATTGCCGCGTCGTAAACAGCATCGATGGACTTTCCGGCGTCGGCCTTGTCGGCCATGTCAATATGCACGTTGGATACGATTTTTATCGTATGCGCGACATGGTCAAAAATCAGTATTGTGTCCGTAAGCACGAAAATGGAATCAGGCAGATTTAAATCATCGGGATTCTTATCGGGGATGTCCTCGAAAAAACGAATCGTGTCATAGCCGATGTAGCCGACCAGCCCGCCGCAAAAACGCGGCAGGCCGTCTACGTTGACAAAACGGTATTGCCTGATGATCCGTTTTATTTCTTCCAGGGGGTCATGCTTTGTTTCAAAGGCGGTTTTCTTAAAGCCTGCGCCGTGTTTTTCATAGATTTCGATATTCTTCCCTTTGTTTTTGAAAATCAGGGAAGGATTACTGCCTAAGAACGAATAACGCCCGATCTTTTCTCCACCTTCTACCGATTCGAGAAGATAAGAGTAATCGCCGGTATCAATCTTCATGAACGCGGATACAGGTGTTTCCAAATCCGCGAGCCGCTCCTTATAAACCGGAATCAAGTTGCCCTTTTTGCTTAGTTTTTTAAATTCCTTACGTGAAGGATAATACATGAACTCTCCCAACCTGGCCGAGCCAGAACCAAAAAGCGGCTCGTCCAGCTTGTTAATTTAAGGGGGACCCCCCCTTAAAAATCCCCCTTATTCTTTAATGACCAAAACTGGTTTTGTTATTGGAATTTTGGTAATTGGAATTTATTTGGGATTTGGAATTTGTCATTTGTAATTTGTTTCTATAATTTTCTCCCGCATTATAATATCCTTTTAAAATCAAGTCCTTTGGCTGTATTTTTATGCAATTTTGCAAAACATATTCCATTATAACACGTTTCCATCACGCCAGCCGGGTAAAAAAACAGCTTCGTTCTCCGGTATGGCAGGCAACGCCAATCTGTGTAACCCCAATTAAAAGCGTATCCTTATCGCAGTCAAAATGAATTTTTTCAACCTTCTGGTAATGCCCGGAGGTTTCCCCTTTTAGCCAGAGTTCCTTACGGGAACGGGACCAATAAGTGGCCAGGCCTGTTTCCAGGGTTTTTTCCAATGACATTTTATTCATGTAAGCGACCATCAGCACATCCTTGTTTTCCGCGTCCTGGATAACCACGGGGATAAGGCCCTGGCTGTCAAATTTCAAGTCATCAATAGAATTCAGATTTTGCAATTGCAATGGTTTTAAAGCCGGTTTTTCCTTACACACAGTCAATAGCCTCCCTTAGTTTGAATTTACCTTCATAAAGCGCCTTTCCGGTAATCGCGCCGAAAAGGTTAAAATACTCTAAACGTTTTAGAGCGCGCACGTCATCCAGGCTTGATATGCCTCCCGAAGCGATGATCTGCACGGAGGTGGAGGTGAGCATTTCTTTTAAAAATTCAAGATTAGGCCCGGATAAGGTACCGTCCCGGGAGATGTCCGTGACCACGGCCATGCCGATACCCGCATCCTCCAGTTTTTTTAAGGCCTCCCTGGAGGTGCATTGCGTCTGCCCGGTCCATCCCGCGGTACATACCAGATAACCGGATTTATCCGGGGCCTGTTTCGCGTCAATGCTCACGATAATCCGGTTTAAATACGGCCGCAGCTGCTTATCACCGGATATGCCGGCGAGAAAATTCTCATCCGTAAAGGCCTTTGTGCCGATAATAACGCGGTAAACCCCGGCGTCAAAGACAGTTTTAATATCATCCAGCGTACGCACCCCGCCGCCGTAGTGGACATTGATGTTCAGTTTTTTTATTATCTCTTTAATAAAGGATAAATTTTTCAACTCCCCGTACCTTGCGCCGTCAAGGTCAACGATATGCAGAATCCCGGCGCCCTGCTCCTGCCATAGCTGCGCTGTTTTCAAAGGAGCTGTATCGTATACGGTTTCTTTGTCGTATTCTCCCTGGTATAAACGCACGACATTGCCTGCTCTGATGTCAATCGCCGGAATGATAATCATGTTTTTAATCGATTATTCCTTTTGTCGACGGCACGCCGCTGCGGCGCGGGTCAATCTGCGTTGCCTGGTCCAATGCCCTGCCCATGGCCTTAAATAATGCCTCCAGGATATGGTGTAAATCGCCTTCCCCGGATTTTACGATATAGACAAGGCTTATGCCGGAGTGCTGCAAAAATGATTCAAGAAATTCCTCCGCGTGTTTAAATGTAAAATTCGTATCGTCGAAAGTCTCAGCCATGTATTTAGTGTTATTGCCAAATGTTTCACCGTGCAGCGAAGGCCTGCCGCTGATATCTACGACCACCTCCACCGCGACCTTATCCATAGCCACCGTAAAGCATCCGTAGCGGTTTATGCCTGCCTTATCCGCTAATGCCTGTTTAAACGCCTTTCCCATGGCAATTCCCAGGTCTTCTATGATATGATGTGCCAAATCTCCCTTGGCATTGAGTTCCAGGTCAAACAGGCCGTGAAAGCTAAACAAGGTGAGCAGATGATTAAGCGGTTCAAAGCCCGTACGTATTGCCGTACTTCCGGTACCGTCGATGTCAAGATTTCCGGTTATATCGACCTCATTTGTCTTTCTTTTTATTTCCGCGCTTCTTTTTTCGCCCATAATATTTTTACCTCATTATTCAATTCTTGATTTTAATGACAGGATATGTTTCTTTAATCCCTCTATGGAGGCAATCTTTTCCACGGCCGGAGCGACCTTTTCCAGGGCCTTTTTCGAGTAATTGATTATATGCGTGCTTTTCATGAAATCTCCGACTCCCAGGCCGGAGAAAAAGCGTGCCGTACCCGATGTCGGCAATACATGGCTGGGCCCGGCAATATAATCTCCCAAGACAACCGGCGAATACGCGCCGATAAAAACCGCGCCGGCATTTTTGATTTTCTTAACCAGCTTTTCCGGCTGTTTTACGAGAATTTCCAGGTGCTCCGGAGCGATTTTATTCGCCACATCCAGGGCTTCATCAAGGTTTTTTACCATAATTACATAACCGTTTATGATCTCCTTGCGGACGATCCGGGCAAGTTTTCTTGACGGTGTAATTAATACGGCAACTCCTAAACGGTGTTCGGCCTGCGCCTGTAAATCAGCGATAACATGATTCGGATTGGCAAAACTATTGGCAATAATCACCACCTCGCTCGGGCCCGCGAGCATGTCGATGTCCACATAGCCGAATACCTGTCTCTTTGCCTCCGTTACATAATCGTTTCCGGGGCCGACGATTTTATCGACCTTCGGTACGGTTTTCGTGCCGAAGGCAAAGGCGGCGATTGCCTGCGCTCCGCCGAGCTTATAAACCGCGTTTACCTTTAATAGATTAGCCACGGCCAGTATATAAGGGTTTACTTCTCCGGAAGCGGCCGGCGGCGTGGCCAGGTATATTTCGCTTACCCCGGCTATCTTTGCCGGTAGCACACTCATGTACACGGAAGAGACCAGCGGCGCCGTGCCGCCCGGCACATAAATACCGACTTTTTCTATCGGACGAAAAATTTCTCCGAGGCTGATACCGTCTTCCCCGCGGATTTTCCAGGATTTTTTTATTTGTTTTTTGTAAAAGGCGGTTACGTTGTTGATTGCGATTTTAAGGCTGGCAATAAATTCCGCGTCGATGTTTTGATACGCGCCGTTGGTTTCCGCCTCTGTCACTTTCAGCTGTTTAACCGTCAATTTAACCTGGTCAAATTTTTTTGTGTAGAAGATAAGCGCCTCGTCTCCTTTAAGCTCGATATCCTGCACTATTTTTTCCACCGTACGCTTTACGCGTACCTTCCTTTGTGCCAGCCGGCTGTAAATTCTTTCCAATGTTTTACCGCTAAATCTCACAACCTTCATAGGCTACCCCGGTTTTATAAAAATTTTCTAACAATGTCCGCGGACAGTTTAAGTGCCTGCCGTAGTTTTTCAACGTCTTTTGTGCCCGCCTGGGCCAGTTCTTTACGTCCGCCTCCGCTGCCGCCAAAGATTTGGGTCAGTTCTTTCATGATTTTTACCGCGTCAAGCCCCTTTTCCACCAGGCCGCGGCTAAGGCCGACAACCAGGATGGAGTTCTTCGCGCCTATCGATGCGAGAACACAGATAACCGGATCCTTTTTTTCACGGATCGCGTCGCTCATTTTAAGCAAGGTATTCATGTCGCAATTTTCAAACTCCGCGCGCACGAAAGCCACCGAGTTTATTATTTCCGCCCGCGCAAGCATTTCGTCGACATTTTGCAGTAGTGACCCGCTGCGGAGTTTCTGCAGCTCCTTTTCCTGCTGTTTTAGCTGTTGCGCCATTTTTTGCGCGGCGTCAAAGGCCGCAGGTGCGGGAACTTTTAGAATTGAAGCGATATTTTCCAGCACTGCCTCGTTTTCCTGCACCCGCGCGAACGCGGTTGTTCCGGTAACCGCTTCAATGCGGCGTATCCCCTGCGCCACGGAGCTTTCGGAAATTATTTTAAATAATCCTATCTGCCCGGTTGCCCGCACATGCGTGCCGCCGCAGAATTCTTTTGACTTATTGCCGATACACAAAACCCTTACCGTATCCGCGTATTTTTCGTTGAAAAAGGCCAAAGCGCCGGATTGTCTGGCTTCATCCTTATGCATAATTCTGGTTTCAACCGGGATATTGTCCCAGACGCATTGATTAACCAACTCTTCGATATCGCGGATAGCCTCTTTTTTAAGCGGCGATAGATGCGAATAATCAAAGCGCAGTTTCTCCGCGGAAACATAGGAACCGGATTGTTCGACATGCTCGCCCAAAATTGTCCGCAGGGCATATTGCAGCAAATGCGTGGCCGTATGATTTCTTGCCGTGGCCAATCTTGTCTGTTGGTTAACGCATAACGTAACCATATCATTTTTACGCAGTGTTCCATGTTTGACTTTTGCTTTATGCAGAATTGCCTTATCGACTTTACGCGTATCGATAACCTCTGCTTCAAACCCCGCGTCATTGCGCAAAATACCTGTGTCGCCTGTCTGCCCGCCGCTTTCCGCGTAAAAAGGCGTAACCGCCGGAATAATATCCGCCTCATCCCCGGCCGAAACCTGTTCGACAAGCATATCGGACTTAATGATTGCGGTTACCGCGGAATTTTCCTCGAGCCTTTCATATCCAATGAAATCGCTGCTGATGCCCTGCAAAAGTTCTGCCGTGCCTTTGGTAAAAATCTCGCCGGCAATCCGGCTTTTACTGCGGGAGCGCTGCCGCTGTATTTCCATGGCCTTCTCAACCTGATCATCAACAACCACCAGCCCGTATTTAAGGGCGTTTTCCTTGCTGATTTCCAAGGGCACCCCGTAGGTATCATACTGAATAAAGGCATTGGCCGACCCTGCGGAAATTCCGGTTGTCTCTACAATTACCTTACATGGCAGTTCCGCTGACGCGGAATTTTGTGCCAACTCTCTGAAGCTCGCATCGTTTTGCGGGGCGCGTTCTTTCAGGATCGTCCAGAACATCTCCTCCTCTTTTTTGATAATACCGGCGATTGTCTCATGCCGGCGGAGTAATTCCGGATACGGTTCCTCCATGGTTTTTGCCACGGCGTGAACCAGCGTATAAAGAAACGGTTTGTCTATTCCGGCGTGTTTAAGATTGACGATCGCACGCCGGATAAGCTTGCGGATAACGTAACCGCGGGTTTCATTAGACGGAACAACGCCGTCGGCAATACTGAATACCGCGGCCCGGATATGGTCGCTGATTGCCTTTGCCCTGGTGTCAAACCATTCCGCGCAGGCGCTGATTCCGCCGCGAGAGAGCTGTTCCTTTAAAGTATCAAGAATCGGCACGAATAAATCCGTGGCGTAATTATCGCGTACATCCTGCATTACCGCGGTAATCCGTTCCAAACCCATACCGGTATCGATATTTTTGCTCGGCAGCGCGCTCAGGCTTGCGTCCGGCCGGCGGTCATATTGCGTAAACACCAGATTCCATATCTCCGTAAATCTGCGGCAATCGCACACTGGACTGCAATCCGCACGGCCGCAGCCAACCTTTTCCGTCCAATCATAAAAGATCTCCGAGCACGGCCCGCAAGGCCCGTTGGGCCCGTCCTGGGGGGCATTCGCCGGCCAAAAATTATCTTTATCCCCCAATTTTACGATATGTTCCGGCTGAATTTTAATCGTATTAAGCCAAATATCATAGGCCTGCGCATCATCTTTGTGCACGGATATCCATAAGCGTTCCGGAGGCAGTTTTAAAACATCGGTTACGAATTCCCATGCCCAGGAAATCGCTTCTTTTTTGAAATAATCGCCAAAAGAAAAGTTGCCGAGCATCTCAAAGAAGGTATGATGCGTGGGGCTTATTCCGACATTAGCCAGATCCGCCGTGCGCAGGCATTTTTGAGAGCTTGCCGCTCTGCGAAAGCCGGTTATCCTGCCCATAAACTGTTCCTTAAACTGGTTCATGCCGGCGGAAGTAAATAAAACTGAAGGATCGTTTTGCGGGACAAGCGAATCGCTGGAAACAATATTATGCCCCTTGCTCTTAAAGAATTCTAAAAAACCTGCTCTTATCCGGTTAGCCTTCATCTTGCATCATTTCTTTTATAATTCTTAGACAAAATGCACTGCTATAGCCGCGGCGGACTAAATATCCGTTTAAACGCCTTTTAATCACTGCCTGCGGCAATCCTTTTAAACGTGAAAAACGTTTTTTTGCCAGCTGTTTTGCCGTATTATATTCGGCCTCTTCGTCGATTGATTCCAGCGCCGCCTCAATAAGTTCCGCAGCGACACCTTTTTGAGATAGTTCATAGCGCAAAAAACGCCGGCTGCGCGGCGCCGAATTCAGGCGGCTGTTTATCCAATCCTGCGCGAATTTAGAATCATTAACGTACCCTAATTTCACTAAAAAATCAAGTACGGCATCAATAACTGCCGCAGAGAAATTTTTCCGCTCCAGACGCGTCCGGAGTTCATTTTTGCTGCGGCCGCGGATTTTCAACAGCCGAAAGGCAGATTCCTTTGCTTTTTCAAGCTCTTTATCCATCGGTTATTCCTGAACCATTAGATAACCGCGGTTTGTTTTAAGTAACACATTCCCGGAGGATGCGTTTATCGCGCGGTAATAATCATCCAGGGTGGTAATCGCTAGCGTATTAACCTGCGTTATAATATCATTAATTTTTATGCCGGCGGCTTCCGCAGGGCTATCTGGGGCAACATCGGTGACAATAACGCCTTGCTGATTATCCAGGTCAAAATTCCCGGCAAATTCATCGCTGATTTCCGTAATCTTAATCCCCCGCCATTGTTCAAACCTTAAGCCCACCGGTGATTCCGCAGGCAGTTTTATATTATTCGGACCGGGTGCTATGCTTTCAGGCGCTTTTTTTTCCGCGGATGAAGGTTCTCCCATTTTCAGTTTCAACGTACGCGGAATTGAATTACGGATAATTTTTAGCTTTACGGTTTCATCCGGTTTAGCCCGCGAGACTATTTTTAAGAAATCAAGGCTGTTTTTTACCTTTTGCTCGTTAAACTTGATTATAATATCTTCCGGGTGCAATCCCGCCCGCGCGCCCACACCAGCCTTAGCTACTTGAGAAACCAAAACCCCTTCCGGTTTTCTTAGCTTAAAATAATCGGCTAACCCGCGGTTTACATCCTGAACTTCAATACCGAGCCGTTTTCCGAGCAGTTCTTCACCGTTTAATAATTTATCGAGTATTACTTTAGTATCATTCACCGGAATAGCAAAACCGATGCCCTGCGCCGGCACATCCGAACTAAATATTTCCACATTAATCCCGACAATTTCGCCGCGGATGTTCAACAACGCCCCGCCGGAATTACCTGGATTAATTGCCGCGTTGGTCTGGATCAAATTGAGATAGCCGCGCCCGCGGTTAGCCGTGCGCGGAAGCGAGCGGTGCACCCCGCTGATAATTCCCGAAGTTATTATCGGTTTTGGCGACTGTCCGCCGAAAGCAAACGGATTTCCCATCGCCAGAACCATCTGTCCCGGCTTAAGGCCATCGGAATCAGCCAGCGCTAAACAAGGAAGATTCTCCGCCTCTATTTTTATAACCGCGACATCCGTACGGCTATCGGTTCCTTTTATATCTGCGGTAAACTCGCGGCCGTCGGATAATGTCACGGTTATCTTTTCGGCGCCGGCAACGATATGTTCGTTTGTCAGGATATAACCGTTTTTTTCAACGAGGACGCCGGAACCCAGCCAGATCTGCGTATATTTACGCCGCGGAATTTCTCCGTAAAGGAACTCACGAAAAAAACGGTCCAAAATCTCTTCGCCGGGAGATTTTGTGTAGGAATCGCTACGCGATGTTTTTTCCGTACTGATGCTTACGATTGCCGGCGAAGCCTGTTCGGAAATCGCGACAAACGCCTTTTCCAATTCCGCAAGCAAATCCGCGGTTTCGGCAACCGCAAAGGACGGCCATAAAATCGAAAAAAACAAAAATAAGAAAAACGCTAAAGGCCCACCAAGCCTTTTTTCATTCGTAATAAGCATGTTATTTTTTAGCCTGATTTTGAAAGCGCGGTTTCTTTAATCTTTTTTTCCAGTTCTGCCGCTATTTTCTTGTTCGTTTTTAAAAATTCCTTTGCGTTTTCTTTACCCTGCCCGAGTTTTTCTTCTCCATAGGTAAACCACGCGCCGGTCTTCTGAACAAGTCCGTATTGAATACCTAAATCCAGCAGATTGGATGATAAGGATATGCCTTCATCGTGCATAAGATCAAATTCTGCCTGGCGGAACGGCGGCGCAACCTTATTCTTTACGACCTTAACGCGAACGCGGGCGCCTAAAACCATATCCTGATTTTTTATTGTTTCTATTTTGCGGATATCCAGGCGTACGGAGGCATAAAATTTTAAGGCATTGCCTCCGGTCGTTGTTTCCGGGTTCCCGAACATTACGCCGATTTTCATTCTAATCTGGTTAATAAAAACAACACAGGTCTTTGATTTGGAAATCGCACCGGTCAACTTCCTCAGTGCCTGGGACATAAGGCGCGCCTGCAGCCCCATATGGGAATCACCCATATCACCTTCGATTTCCGCCCGGGGCGTCAACGCCGCTACGGAATCAATGATAATAATATCCACGGCATTGCTGCGCACCAGCGTT
>JAHIOQ010000150.1 GCA_018895275.1 Candidatus Omnitrophota bacterium | reverse complement strand
AATTCGTCAGACACGGGCAATTCGTGAATTGCCCCTACAAATTCGACGTCGTAATATGTTATTGTCGAAAATGGTTGGATATATTAAAATGCGATCTGCGAAACAAATAAATGTATTACGTAATTGCCTTGGCAAATCTGTTTGGCAACGTAATTATTACGACCATATTGTTAGAAATGACAAATCGTTACAAAAGATTCGGGAATACATTCGCAACAATCCTTTAACCTGGAAATCAGATTTCTCTTTCTATTCAGGAATTAGGGAATCTTGTTTGACAGGAATCTTGTTTGATTTTGACAAGACACGTTCTTTCATGTTATACTAATGCAAACGCATTAAATGCGTTTGCATTAGACGGAGAACAAAATGTCCATTAATAAAGAAAAAGTAACTTATGTGGCGAAACTGGCCCGTATCGAGCTGGAAGAAACATCTCTGGAAGATTTTACGCTGCAACTTGATAAAATCCTTAAATACATGGAGAAATTAAATCAGCTTGATACCGGCAATACTCCGGCGACAAGTCATGTGCTGGAACTAAAAAACGTCTTTCGCGAAGATATACATTGTCCGTCTCTTCCTAATGAAGAAGTCCTTGCGAATGCTCCGGAAAAAGAAAATGGGCATTTTAGAGTACCGAAAGTAATCTGATTAATCATGGAATTAACTAACTTATCCGCAGTTGAGCTTTTAAACTTGTTAAGTAACGGGGACATAAGCCCCCGCGAAGTTGCCGCGGCATACATAAAAAGGATAGAATCGCTCGATAAAAAAATAAAGGCATTTGTCCATTTTGAGCCGGAAAAAATATTAAAAAAGGCGGAGAATATCCGTTCGGGAAAATTAAACGGCCTGCCGATCGCGATTAAAGACAATCTCTGTGTTAAGGGAGAACCGGCCACATGCGGCTCCCGAATACTTTCCGGTTTCCGGCCGCCTTACAATGCTACGGTTATTGAAAAGCTCGAACGCGAAGGCGCGCTGTTCATGGGAAAGGTGAACATGGATGAATTTGCTTTCGGTTCTTCATGTGAAACGTCGTGCTACGGCCCGACGTACAATCCCTGGGATACGTCCCGTGCCCCCGGCGGCTCTAGCGGAGGGTCGGCCGCGGCAGTGGCCGCGCGCCTCGTGCCCTGGGCGCTTGGCTCAGACACCGGAGGCTCTATACGGCAGCCGGCATCGTTCTGCGGCACGGTAGGATTAAAGCCTACATACGGCAGGGTATCACGCTACGGCCTCATCGCCTTTGCTTCCAGCCTTGACCAAATCGGCCCGCTCACTCAGGATGTAAAAGACGCCGCTATGCTTATGAATATAATCAGCGGCCATGACCCTAAAGATTCAACCAGCGTCGATACGGATGTACCGGATTACCTTGCCGCCCTGAACGGAAGCATCAAGGGTTTGAAAATCGCAATCCCAAAAGAATATTTCAGTTCCGGAATCGACGCCGAAGTGAAAGAGGCGATCATACAGGCCATCGAAGAATTGAAAAGACAAGGCGCCGCTGTGGAAGAGATATCCCTTCCGCATACCGAATACGCCGTAGCAACTTATTATATCGTCGCCCCCAGCGAGGCCAGTTCCAACCTGGCGCGCTTTGACGGGGTTCAATACGGCCTGCGGCTGTGCGGCACGGAAAAAGCAAACGAAAACGCGCTTATTGATATGTATACAAAGACACGCGGTAAAGGGTTTGGCCCGGAAGCAAAACGCCGTATAATTCTCGGCACCTATACCCTTTCCAGCGGCTATTACGATGCCTACTATCTTAAAGCCTTAAAGGTAAGAACTAAAATCGCGGAAGATTTTAAAAACGCGTTTTCCCGCTTTGACTGCATTGTTACCCCGACTTCTCCGACCAGCGCTTTCAAGATCGGAGAACGCACAAACGACCCGCTGGCAATGTACCTTTCCGATATTTTTACAATCCCGGCAAATCTTGCCGGGATACCGGCGTTGTCGATTCCCTGCGGGTTCACAAAGGAAAATCTCCCTGTCGGGCTGCAACTGTTGGGGAAACCGTTCGACGAGGCCTTATTATTAAAGGTCGGACACGCTTATCAGCAGCAAACAAACTGGCACAAACAAATGCCGGAAATGGCTAATAGTTCATAAGCTCGTAAGCTCATGAGGAGAGAAGAGAGCATAGACACTTATGGGGAAAAGGTAAACGGTAACGAAGCCCGTATCGCGTGAGCGACGTTGTCGCAACGCGACTCACGTCGTTATAAAAAGGCAACGTTTAATGGATAATAAAAGCCGTAACCGAAAAACGTGTAATATGTGTAACTGTTAGTAACCGATATTAACTTTTTGTAACCGATCGTAACAGATAATTTATGATATACGAAGCAGTAATCGGATTAGAAGTGCATGTACAGTTAAAAACCGCGACGAAGGCGTTCTGCGGCTGCGCTACGGAATTCGGCCTGCCGGCAAATACGCAAACCTGTCCGGTATGCCTGGGATTGCCCGGAACGCTTCCCGTATTAAATAAGAAATTTCTGGAACACGGACTGCGGGTTGCCCTGGCCTTAAACTGTACAGCGGCAAATTATCTGAAATTCGACCGCAAGAATTATTTTTATCCGGACCTGCCGAAGGATTATCAGATATCGCAATATGACAAACCCCTGGCTGTGAACGGCCGGCTGGAAATCGATACGGAAACAGGAAAAAAGGAAATCCGTATCCTGCGGGTACATATGGAAGAAGACGCGGGAAAATTAATACATTCCAGCAGCGCCAGCCTTGTCGACTACAACCGCTGCGGCATGCCTCTACTGGAAATCGTCTCCGAGCCGGACCTCAACTCCGCGGCGGAAACTTATGAATACCTTACGCAGCTAAAAAGTATCCTTGAATACCTGGAGGTATCCGATTGCGACATGGAAAAAGGCAGCCTGCGCTGTGACGCGAACATCTCCCTGCGGCCGAAGGGCGAAACCAAACTGGGAGTAAAAACAGAGTTGAAAAACATGAACTCTTTTAAGGGAGTACGCGACGCGCTTAATTATGAAATCAGCCGCCAGGAAAAACAGCTTCGCGCAGGCACGGCCATTGTCCAGGAAACACGGCTGTGGAACGAGGAACAGCAAAAAACGTTCACCATGCGCACAAAAGAAGAAGCGCACGATTACCGTTACTTCCCGGAACCGGACCTCGTGCCGTTTACAATCAGCGACGAAACCATTGACGCCGCAATCAAGGCGCTGCCGGAACTGCCGCAGGCAAAAAAGCAGCGGCTGGCCAGGGATTACACGCTGAGCGAATACGACGCGGGCGTCATCTGCGCCGATAAACATATCGCGCTTTATTTCGAGGAAGCGGCAAAACACTACTCTCCCGCGAAAAATATATGCAACTGGCTGATGGGCGACATCATGAATTATATCAACACGCACCGGATTGAAACCAAAGCTTTAAAAGAAACGCTGGCCGTAAAAAATTTAATTGCAATGCTGGAATTAATCGATAATAATATTATCAGCGGAAAAATCGCCAAAGAGATCCTGCCGGAAATAATAAAAACCGGTAAAGATCCCGAGAAAATCGTACAGGAAAAAAACTTGAGCCAGATTTCCGACACCTCGCAGCTGGAAACTTTCATCGACGAGGTCCTCCGGGAACAGGCGCAGGTAGTCAACGACGTGCGCAGCGGCAAGGAAAAGGCGATGATGTTCCTCGTCGGGCAGGTAATGAAAAAAACACGCGGCAAGGCGAATCCGCAGATGGTAAACACGATTATAAAAAATAAATTAGAAACCAATAGTTAAGGAGGAGCAATACATGTTTAAGCGAAAAATTTACTTTTTAGCCGTAGCCTGCATCGTCATCGTATTTATCCTTAACGGCCCGGCAAACAGCCGCCCCCAATCGGCAAAAGACGATCTTTATAATCAAATTGAAATCTTTTCGGACGCCATATCATCCATACAAAACGACTATGTCGACAGCGTAGCGCCGAAGGATATCATATACGGCGCGCTTAAAGGCATGCTTTCTGCCCTGGATCCTTACAGCCAGTTTATGGACTCCGATACGTTTAAAGAACTACAGGTCGAAACCGAAGGACATTTCGGCGGTTTGGGAATTGAAATCACCCTTAAAGATAAACTTTTGACGATTATTTCTCCTTTAGACGGAACTCCGGCGCAAAAAGCCGGGCTCAAACCTCAGGACCGCATTCTAAAAATAAACGAGAAAATCACTAGAGATATAACCTTAACCGAAGCCGTAAAGCTTATGCGCGGCGAGCCGGGCACAAAAGTAACGCTCACGATAATGCGCGAAAACGAAGACGGGCTCAAGGATTATATTGTCACCCGCGATATTATCAATATCAAGTCCGTAAAAAAAGCGGCAATCCTCACCGATAATATCGGCTACATAAAATTAACCGATTTTTCCGAAACGACAAAAAGCAACCTCGATGAAGCGCTTAAGAAGCTGGGAAAAGAAGGTATGGACAGCCTGATCCTTGACCTGCGCAACAATCCCGGCGGCTTGCTCGTTTCCTCCGTGGAAACTGCCAGTGAATTTCTTTCCACAGGGGCGCTGGTTGTCTCCACCCGCGGCAGGGAAAAATCACAAAACACCGAATACCGTGCCACGGGAAAATCAAACTTCCGAGAAATACCGCTTATTATATTAGTCAACGAAGGTTCCGCTTCCGCCTCGGAAATCGTTGCCGGCGCAATACAGGACCATAAACGCGGCATTATTCTCGGCACGAAATCGTTCGGCAAAGGTTCCGTACAAACGGTTATCCCCCTGCGCGACGGTTCCGCGCTGCGCCTGACTACGGCACGGTATTATACGCCTTCCGGCAGGACTATAAACGAAAAGGGCATCATCCCTGACGTCGAAGTTAAATTCGAACCGCCCAAGGAGACGCAGGAAGCAAAAAAAGAAGAAGACAATGTATTTGACAAAATAAAAGAAGAAAAAAAACCGGAAGAACCCGCCAACACCGATAATAATAATAACGAGGAAAACACGGTTCCCGGCGACAATGCCCCGGCTCCGGAGAAAAAAGAAGAACTTTACAACAGCGATAACCAGCTAAGAGCCGCAGTTAATCTCATGCGCGGCCTAAAAATATACCGGGAGTATCAACTACAGGCGCAAAAGTAAACCCCGTTAGAAGACCTTCGTCTTTCTAACGGTAACTCTTACACGGAGCATCCGTGTGTTCACTCGGGGGAAAAATCATTTTTATCTCCGTTGCAACTATCGAGGTATTCTAACGGGGTAAACCGATATTCCTAAACAAAAACATCACGCTTTCTTGCATCCAAATGTTGAAATAACCGGCTCAATCAGAAAGCAAAGGATAACAAACAACCATTCCGCAAAACATGAACAGGACAAAAATAATTTTTCTTATCGCCGCCGCGGCTATTGCCGGTATTCTCTATTTCAGGGTTGTACAGAAAAAAGACTATTCAGGAAGCATCGTTGATTTCGATACAGCAGGCACCGGCTATTTAGCCGCAAAAGGGGAAATCGCCATTATACTCGACGATTGGGGTTACAATAAAACTCTGCTGCCGGAAGCGCTCAGCCTGAATGTGCCGATAACTTTTGCCATCCTGCCGGATACCCCCCATGCCGCGGAAATCGCCGCTGCCGTACACAATGCCGGGCATGAATGCATACTGCACCTGCCCTTGGAACCGCACAACTCCGATACTCATCCGCTGGAAAAGAACACTATTTTTACCACAACCGGGCACGAAGAAGTCATTCGCATCATGAAAGAGTATCTCACGCGCCTGCCGCAGGTAAAAGGCATTAATAATCATATGGGGTCAAAAGCCACAGAGGACGCGCCTTTAATGCGGGTTATTCTTGAACAAACAAAACAAAGCGGCCTTTATTTCCTGGACAGCGTTACCAGCACTAATTCCGTAATCGCCCCAATCGCGGAAAATCTTGGCGTTCTATTTTTCAAAAGAGACGTTTTTCTTGATAATGAAAGTTCTAAGGAACATATAACCGCGCAGATGCAAAAAACAAAAGATATTGCCGTACAGGAAGGCCGCGCTATTGCCGTGGGCCACGCAAAGGGACTTACTCTGTCTACATTGAGTGAAATTATCCCGCAGTACAGGAAAGAAGGTTTTATATTTGTATATTTATCGCAACTGCCTGCGAAAAAATCTGCTGCCGGGAAACCAGCTGCCGTAAGGCAGCCGGAAAACGCCGACGAAAACAACTGACCTCAAAGAATGAGTAGTGTCAAAAGTATTATGTAAAATTGGATGATATATGTATACACTGGGAATCGAAACATCTTGCGACGAAACAGCCGCGGCTGTAATAAAAAACAGCGCCACGGTTCTCTCCTCTTGTGTCAGCTCAAGCGTGCATATTCACAATAAATTCGGCGGCATTGTGCCGGAAATAGCTTCCCGGTTTCACCTTGAGTATATAACAGCCGTAACACGGCAGGCATTGGCAAAAGCAAACATAAGGCTTTGTGATATCGGACTTATCGCCGTT
>JAHIOQ010000149.1 GCA_018895275.1 Candidatus Omnitrophota bacterium | reverse complement strand
AGGATAGCATGTTTTATTTCTAAAAACAATCTTTATTTTGAGAGAAAAAAGGCTTGAATTCATTGCATAATTTATCTATAATAGCACAAAAAACGAATTGCGTATTTTGTGGCAAGTTGTGCATTGGGCGGAAAATTAGGCGGAAGGTGCGAGATGTTAAACGACGTGTTGCCTGAATTCCAGAAATTTCTTTTAGAGCGAAAGATTGTTCCGGAAAAGAGTGTATCTTTTTACGCGTATTGGGTGAGCAGGTTTCTTAGCTTCTTTTCGGACAATGATGATTTGGAGTTAAATCTGCAGATAGAGAAGTTTCTGGACACTTTAAGAGCGCAGGGAAATGTTGCCGATTGGCAGGTACAGCAGGCGGAGGAGTCTTTGCGGTTGTATTTTGATAGTTTCCCGGAGGGAAGTAAGCTAAAGGCTAATCTTGGCAATGCCGTTGCCGGAAGCGATAAAGATGTTTTTGAGGTATTGGATAAAACGCGGCAGGCAATACGGATAAAGCATTATTCTTACAGAACGGAACGCTCCTATTTGGAATGGATAAACAGGTTTTTTGTTTATTTAAGGGAGGTTAAGAATAAAAACATAAAGGTACCTGAGCTGACGTCAGATGAGGTAAGGGATTTCCTAAGTTATCTGGCAGTGAAAAGGCGGGTTTCTTCTTCAACGCAAAATCAGGCGTTTAACGCGCTGTTGTTTTTGTTTAATAATGTGCTTAATATTAAGCTTACTGATTTGGATAAGGCGGTCAGGGCGAAACGCGGCCCGAAGCTTCCGGTGGTATTGACAGAGGATGAGGTTAAGAGTTTATTTGATAATGTTAGTAACGGAAATTTGCTTATTTTGCAGTTGTTATACGGAGCAGGGCTTCGGCTTATGGAGCTTGCCAGGCTTAGGGTGCAGGATATAGATTTTAACTCGGATCTGATATTTGTAAGGAGCGGTAAGCAGGATAAGGACAGATCTACCTTGCTGCCTGCTTTTGTAAAGGATGATTTAAAACGCCATCTTGAGAAAGTAAAAGCGCTGCATGATAATGATTTAACAGCAGGGCATGGAGAGGTTTATATGCCTTTTGCTTTAGAAAGAAAATATCCGAATGCCAGCCGGGAGTGGAGATGGCAATATGTTTTTCCCGCGGCAAAATTATCGCTGGATCCCAGAAGCGGAAAGGTGCGCCGACATCATATAAGTGAGAAATCCATACAGAATACGGTTAAAAACACGGTAAAGAAAGCGGGAATCGCGAAACACGTGACTGTACATACGTTAAGGCACAGTTTCGCGACACATCTTTTGCTGAACGGGACAAATATAAGGCAAGTACAAGAGCTTTTAGGCCATAATCATCTTGAAACAACGATGATTTATACGCATGTCGTAAGAGATATGTCCAATGCTCCGAGCAGCCCGCTGGACAGGCTGTATAATAAAGTAGGCAGTAGGCAGTAAGCAGTAAGCAGGGAACAACTGCTTCAGGCTACAGGCTGCAGGTTAAAGACTACAAAATACACCAAATACACGAAATCAAAAGGGACACAGAGAAAAGAAGGAATTAACCGCAGATGGACGCGGATAAACGCGGATAAGAAAAAATGGAATGCTCTATAGCCGCTATGCGGCTTAAAATTATTTAATGGTAACTCAATAAGAAAAATCAATTTTTCTTTTGATTAACATTAAATAATTTTGGTGTGATTTAATAAATCACACGAGTATTCCCTGAATCTTTGATTTTTAACAGCGTTAATCGGCGTTTATCGAGCTTATGGCTAATGCATAAGCGGGCGGTAAATTTAGTTGAAGATAGTTATGAGCCGTCTCGCTTTACTTAGCAAGGCGGGTAACCTTAACCGGAAAACGTGCAATATGTGTAAGTGTTAGTAACCGTTAGTAACTGTTAGTAACCGTTATAATGATATGGATAATAAGACAAAACAGGAATTGGGCGCGATTGGAGAGAAGCTGGCGGTTGATTATTTAAAGAAGCATGGGTACCGGATTGTTGAACAGAATTACCGCACTAAATTAGGGGAGATAGATATTATCGCGCAGGAGGGGAGTTATCTTTGTTTTGTGGAGGTAAAGACGCGCAAGAACGCCTCTAAGGGGTGGCCGGAGGAGGCGATCGGACGGGAAAAGATACGCAAGATTTCCCAAAACGCGCTTTGTTATCTTAAACAAAAGAATATTTCCGGCGATAAGATGCGTTTTGACGTGGTGGCGGTAGTTGTCAGCGAGGTGTTTATAGCGGCGAGGATTAGTTTGATAAAGGATGCCTTTGAACTGGCCGTGCCGTATTTTACTTAGTTCATGGCTGATAGCTCATGGTTCATGTAGCCGTATAAGCCATAAACTATGAGCTCATGAGCTTAAGAACTAATGAGCTATCAGCTATAGAAAGGTAATATGGATAAGAAAATTGTTGTTGCCGGGATGCTGCTGCCGGAGTTAAGTGAAGTTATTACGAAAATGGGCGAGCCGGGATTCCGCGCGAAGCAGATTATGGAGTGGGTGTTTAAGAAGAATACGCTTTCTTTTGAGCGGATGAGTAATCTGTCCGCGGCCTTGCGGCAGAGTCTGGATGCGTCGATGCAGGTGGTAAGCCTGAGGGAAAGCAGATCTGTGGTTTCCGCGGATAAGACGGTGAAGTATCTTTTTCAGACGCGCGATAATAATGTTATCGAAAGCGTGTTCCTGCCGGAGTCAAAAAGGGCTACGCTGTGCCTTTCCACGCAGGTGGGCTGCGCCTTTGGCTGTACGTTTTGCGCCAGCGGGGCGAACGGCCTGGCGCGCGACCTTTCCGCGGATGAGATTGTCAGCCAGGTACTGCTGATAAAAAACGCGAATCCGGATACACCGCTGACGAATATCGTGATTATGGGCATGGGCGAACCCCTGGCGAATTATGAGCAGACCTTAAAGGCAGTAAGGATTATGAACAGCCCTGACTGCATAGGTATCGCGGCGCGGAAGATTACGATTTCCACCTGCGGCCTGCCGAAAGAGATTATGCGGCTGGTGAAGGAGGGTATCCAGGTGGAATTGTCCGTGTCTTTGCATGCCGCGGATGATGAGCTGAGAACCAGTCTGATGCCGGTGAATAAAAAATATCCTTTGTTCGAGCTGATGAACACGGCGAAAGAGTATATTCGCCAGACCAACCGGATTATTACCTTTGAATACGTGCTGATAAAAGGCGTAAACGACCGGAAAGAGGACGCGCAAAGGCTCGCGGCGCTGCTTTCGCGTATCAAATGCAAGGTTAATTTCATCACCCTGAATGAGCTTGAGGACAGGAAGATGTTTACCAGTTCTCCGAAGGAGATAGAGGAGTTTAAGCAGATTCTTGATAAACGCGGGATACATTATACGTTCCGCAGGAAGCGTGGCCGCGATATCCAGGCTGCCTGCGGGCAGTTGAGGATGGCTCATAGCTCATAGCTCATAGCTCATAGCTCATGGTTCATAGATGATGGGGGGAAATATGGAAAAAGGAAAATTTGCTTTTGAAGATTTAGAAGTTTGGCAAAAGGCAGTGGAGTTTGCGGAAGAAGTTATAGATATCGCAGAGCAGACAGATACTAAGCGTAGACATTATCGTTTAATAGAACAATTAGAGTCGGCAAGTACATCTGTGGCTTTAAATATTGCCGAAGGGAAAGGCCGGTATTCAAAGAAAGAATTTATTCAATTTCTTTATATCTCGCGCGGGTCCTTGTATGAAACCATCACCTTACTGATTATATTTTATAAAAAAACATGGATTTCTTCAGAACAGCTTTCAGTAATAAAAGAGCGTGGAGAGCGAATTGCTAAGATGTTATCCAGTTTAATAAATTATATTAAAAAGTCAATATAGATTTGATCTATGAGCCATGAACCATGAGCTATGAACAGTATTTGCCATGTCCCTACATTACATAATCGACGGTTATAATGTGATAAAGCAGGTGAGTTTTTTGACCGGCAGGAAGCTGCGCGCGGGCCGGGACGGCCTGGTGCATTTTATCGAGTGCTATCGTCCGCACGGTTCGCGGCGCAATGAGGTCACCGTGGTGTTTGACGGCAAGGAAGATGTCGCAAATTATGAGGAGAAGAAGTCCTCTGTCCGGGTTTTGTTCAGCAGGAATGAGTCCGCGGATGATAAGATAAAGCGCATGGTCGAGGTTTCGCGCAATCCGAAGCGCATGGTTGTGGTCAGCGACGATAAGGCGATTATGTTTTATTGCCGCGCTGTAGGCGCGCGGGTGAAGTCTGTGAAGGAGTTTTTGAGCGATTCCTCCGCGGGAAAAAAACCGCGTAATGCGCGTGAGGCGTTTGATGAGGAGAAAGAGGCGCTGAGCCCGGAGGCCGCGGATAAGATTACCGCGTATCTGAAAGGCATCTGGCTGAAAGAGGATAATGAACTATGAGCTATTCCGAATATTTTGATGTGATCGTGGTTGGGGCCGGGGCAGCGGGGATGATTAGCGCCGGCCGCTGCGCGGAGCGCGGAAAGAGGGTGCTGGTTCTGGAAAAGAACAACAGCGCCGGTGTAAAGCTGCGGCTTACGGGTAACGGCCGCTGTAATCTGACGAATATTACGCTGCGCGACGGGTTTGAGCCGTTTTATTTTGATTCCGGGAAGTTTCTTTATAACGCGTTTCATGTGTTTTATAACGAAGAATTGATTAGCCTGCTGAAGCGGCTGGGCGTGGAGGTAAAGGTTGAGGATAAGGGCCGCGTGTTTCCCAAGTCCGATGACAGCGCGGATGTGGTTAAGGCGCTGCTGTGGTACGCGCAGAATAACGGGGCGCAGGTACGTTATGTGCAGAGGGTAAGCAATATTGTCTGCGAAACACAGCAGGTAAAGGCAGTAAGGTTTGCGGACGGAACGCTTATTCACGCAAATAATATTATACTGGCTACCGGCGGTAAGAGTTATCCGCAGACCGGTTCCAGCGGTGACGGTTATTATATGGCGGAAAAGATGGGGCACACGATTGTCACGCCGCGGCCGGGGCTGGCCGGCCTGGAGGTAGACGAATCATGGATGGAAGAGTTATCGGGCATAGGTTTTAAGGATGTTGCCGCGAGTGTCCTGCTCAACGGGAAAAGGAAGAAAAAGGCCGCGGGAGAGATGGTGTTTACGCATTTCGGGGTTTCCGGGCCGCTGATGCTGGATATAAGCGGCCTGGTGGGTGATCTTCTCACAGAGAGTAATGTTGTGCTGGAGCTGGATTTTATGCCGCGGTTTAATCCGCAGGAACTGGAAAAATATTTCGAAGAGCTGCGGGCTAAGAATCCGCGGCGCTTTTGCCTGAATGTCTTAAGCGGTTTGCTGCCGCAGAAATTCATGCTCTATTGCCTGAAGGCAGCGGGGATAGAGCCGCAGAAAAGATTCGATATGCTGAGTAAAAAAGAAATAAGCGCTTTGATAAATATGCTGAAAGGTTTACAATTAAAAGTAAAGGCAACGCGGCCTCTGGCAGAGGCAATGGTAACGCGCGGCGGGGTGAGCACGAAAGAGATAAACCCTAAGACCATGGAGTCAAAGATAATCAAGGGGCTTTATTTTTGCGGCGAGGTGATTGATGTTGCCGGGGTTAGCGGCGGTTATAATCTGCAGGCGGCGTTTTCCACGGGGTTTGTCGCCGGAAATAGCGCGGGGTGAAATTTTTTAAACTGCGGGGGGGGGGGATTTTTAAGGGGCTCTCCCCTTAAATTAACAAGCCGGGCGAGCCTATGCTTTTTGGTTCCGGCTCGGCCGGGTTGGGTGAATAGTTATGAAACAGGGATTATCTTCTTTAATGTTTATCGGAAAGGCGATTTATGTTGTCGGTATGCTGCTTTTGTTTAATTTTTTCTTTGGCCTTTTGTTCCTGCCGTTTTTTTTATGGCTGCTGGCCGGTGTGTTTTTGTTTGTCCTGCTTACGGTTGCCGCGTTGCTGGGGAAAAAGATTATCGTGAAGCCGTTTTCGCAAGGCCGGCAGCAGGGTGCGCAAAGGCCTGGTGGGTATAAGAAAAACGGGGACGTTATCGACGTAGAAGCGGAAGTAGTTAATGACGGAGGGGAGAAGAATAGTAGGCAGTAAGCACTAAGCAGTAGGCAGATGGAAAAAATGATGGACGATGGACGAAAAAGCTGAGGAAGATAACCGTAAGGAGAGAGAAGAGAATACGGAGCCGTAAGTTACAAAATAGATAAAAAATCCCGGTATTTGCGCTCAAATTTCAACGCTCAATATTCAACTTTCAATTTTCAATTCTTAATTGACAATGTCTGCGATTAAATATAGTATATATACGAAAAAAAAAGAGGAATTATCTTTCAATGAGGCGGAGCTTAATTTCTACACTCATAATCGTGCTCTTATTTTGTTATACTGCTTTTGCTATTCCTTCGGAAGGAGATTTTTTGCCTGCCAAACATAAGTCGGTATGGGGTGTGCAGTTTAATCATATCTTCGGGCGTGATTTTAATAAGGTGGAAGGCAAAGGCACGATGACGCAGTATTTTATTACCGCCAGCTACGGGCTTACAAAGCGGTTTTTTCTTGACGCTAAGGTGGGCGTAGGCAGTGTGGGATTTGACCGCAGCGACGGGATTAATCTTGATTTTCCCAGCGGGTTTGCCGGCGGTTACGGTTTCCGCTATCTTTTGTATGAGAACGAAGCGTTGAATGTAAAGTCAATCGCCGGGTTTCAGCATATCAGCTGTCATCCGCATAAGGATACCATCGCCAGTGATGAGTACCGCGCAATCTGGGATGAATGGCAAGGCACCTGGCTGTTCATTAAGGAATGGCATAAGAGCGTGTTATACGGCGGCCTGCAGTACAGCGAGACCCAGCTTAAATATAAGGCGGATACCCTGCGGCGGCGTTTAAAGAGCGAGGATGTCTGGGGTATACTGGTGGGCGCGAATTACCGCTTTACATCTAATATAAGTATTAATATCGAAGGCCGTTTGTTCGACGAAAAGGGGTTGAACTGCGGGGTGTATTATAAGTTTTAATAATAGAATTAGATTTTATAAGAGGTATTTTTAGTGAAAGAGATGCGTTTTAAAAAATTACGGTTATGGGCGGCTTATCCGTTTGCCGTGTTATACCTTGTCGCGGCTTATTTTTATGGGTTGGATTTTCGGCTGGGTATGTGGCTTGTGCTTGCCGGGCTTTGTATCCGGTTCTGGGCTGCGGGCTTTATCAAAAAGATCCGCGTGTTGACTACGGCCGGGCCTTATGCCTTTGTGCGCAATCCGCTCTATGTGGGAAATTTTCTTATCGGGTTGGGGTTTTGCCTGGCGGTTCCGGCGCATTTCTTGTCGATAATATACGGTGTGTTATTCTTTTATTTCTATGCCGGGACGGTGAAAAAAGAGGAAATCCTGCTGAGCGATTTGTTCGGGAAAGAATATCTGGAATATAAGCAGGCGGTTCCGGCGTTTATCCCCAGGTTAACGCCTTTTCGCTCCAAATGGCCGGCGTCCGCGTTCAGCCTGGAACAGGCGCATTTTAACGGCGAATTGATACGCGTGCTGGTTACAGGGATTGTGCTTTGCCTGCTTTGTTTTTTTTACGGTTTTTTTAAAGAGAAAGTAATCGGTACGCATGATACCATGTACTCGGCAGTGCTTTTGGCCGTGCATGTTGCGCTGCTTGCAGTGACCATTGCCCATCGCAAGAAGCTCATAAAAAGCGAACAAAACCAACAGAAGAAATAATTCATGGAAAAAATCTGGAATATCCGCAGTATGCAGTTATCGCGGCAGAGACAGCTGGCCGCGGAATTAAAAATTTCTCCTATTCTCGCGCAGATCCTGCTTAACCGCGGTATCGATACGCCGGAAAAAGCGCAGTTTTACTTGCGCTGCGATATAAACGATTGCCATGACCCGTTTTTATTAAAAGATATGCGCAAGGCCGCGGAGCGTGTGCGGCAGGCGGTAAGCCGCGGAGAGAAGATTTTTGTCTACGGCGATTACGACGTGGACGGGCTTACGAGCTGCGCGCTGTTGTATTTTGTGCTGAAACAGATGGGCGCGGATGTGTCCTGTTATGTCCCGCACCGCGTGGAAGAGGGATACGGTGTAAATAAAGCGGCCTGCGCCTTACTGAAACAGCAGGCTGCTTCCCTGGTGATAACGGTTGATTGCGGAATCACGAATATCGAAGAGGTTGCTTACCTCTCATCAGTAGGAATAGACGCGGTGATTACCGACCATCACCGGCCACATGAGGATAAAATTCCCGATGCCTGCGCGGTAATCAATCCTTTGCAGAAAAAATGCCCTTATCCGTATAAAGAATTGGCCGGCGTAGGACTGGCGTATAAACTTGCCCAGGCGGTAGTTGACGGCCGTGCTGATATCTCAGAGCATCTTGATCTGGTAGCCCTGGGTACGGTCAGCGACGTCGCTGCGCTTAGCGGGGAAAACCGCATACTTGTTAAGCATGGCCTGGAGAGGCTTTCCGCTACAAAAAAGATCGGCCTGCAGGCGCTTATGGAGGTTGCCGGTATCGCGAAACGGCAATTATCCGCCTATCATATCGGTTTTATCCTGGGACCGCGGATTAATGCCACCGGCCGTATGGGCTCTGCGGAACAGGCGCTGCGGCTTTTACTTAGCGATAATTATGCAAACGCGTTAGAGTTGGCAAGGGCGCTTGACGCGGAAAATAAACAGCGCCAAAAAGAAGAGGCTAAGACCTTAAAAGATGCCCTGGCGATAATGGAACGTGAGATTAATTTTAAACACCACCGTTCCGTGGTACTGCATCATGATGAATGGCATCCGGGGGTTATCGGCATTGTTGCCTCGCGTATTGCCGAGAGGTATAACCGGCCGACGATATTGATTTCCACGAAGGAATCCGTGGCTAAAGGCTCCGGCCGCTCTATAAAAAACTTTCATTTGTTTGATACCCTGGTGCAGTGCGGCCATCTGCTGGAAAATTTCGGCGGCCATGAGAAGGCCGCGGGCTTGAGCATTTTAAAAAAGAATATAGATGATTTCAAGAAGTTCTTTAATGATATGGCGCACCGGATGATTTCGAACGAGGATTTGCTTCCGAGCATAGATGTGGATATGGAAATAGCTTTAGGCCTGCTCTCGGAAGGGCTGATAAGCGAGCTGGACAGATGCGAGCCGTTCGGCATGGCAAATCCGCGGCCGGTATTTGCTTCGCGCGATTTGAAATTAAAGGGAAGGCCGCGCTTGCTGCGCGGCAATACTTTTAAATTATGGATTACGGACGGAAAGGTTACCTGCGAAGCACTGGCCGGCAGCTTTAGCGATATTGATATCTCGAATATTAATGACGGCTTTTCCATCACCTATTCTCCCTCCATGAATGACTGGCAGGGTATCTCCACCATACAGTTGAAGCTCAAGGATATCAAAGTCGGATAAGAAGTCACAGGTAGAAAAAGAGTAAGCAGTAAGCAGGGAACTGTTACAAGCTACAGGCTGCAGGTTTGACGATGCTTTTGGGCGGGTGACCGAAAGCCGTAAACTGGAACTAGGACATGCGGCGTAGTCTTAAGAAATCTTCATTCCTTCTTAGAAACACATCTTTTTCTTATTAGCTCATTATTAAAACGCAGAACAGAATTGGTTGATAAGCTGCGGGGAATGCTAAAGGAGGGAGTTTTACGAGGCAGTATACGGATTCAGGGCAATAGATGCGGTGGTAGTAAAGGATGCCGGTGTAAAAGGAAGGAGAATCCTGTATTACACGGGCCATATCACTATCTAACTTTTCGGGGAGAAAAAAGTAATCATAGCCTAATGTTAACAAAACATAAATTAGAATATGCCCCCAAAGCGGTAGGCAACTACAAAAAGATCATGCAGGCAGTGATTCAGTTATCCGATATAGATTTTCAGATTGTAAGATATTATAATGAAAGATTAAAGGAGCCCCCAGGCAAATGATGGGATATCGGTTAAAAAGTAGAGACGAAGAGAAGCGAAAATTAAGAGGCCATGTAATTCGATTAGAGGCCGCCAATGAAGCGCATAAAGCCGCGCGGAAAAGCCTTGAGGATAAAAACAAAGATCTTAAAAGGCGAAATGAAGAATTAGAAAAGACGGTAAAGCGACTGGAAGAAGAGAAAGAGAAATTACGGCGGCAGCGGGATAGGTACCGGGATATGATATTCAAGCCGAATAAGAAATCTACAGAGGTTGAACAACCAAAAGTAAGTCAAGGAGGCTTAGTAAATATGGTGCATCGGGCGCGTGATTGGCTGGGGCCATATTATGATAAGATTCTCGAAGAAATTCGCAGTTGTCCGGTCAAATACGCGGATGAGACAGTCCATCGCATTGATGGAATAAATCAGTGGTTGTGGGGCTTTTTTACCAGGGAGCGGGCGTATTATGTCATTGAGGAATCCCGCGGCAAAGGAGTTGCCGAAAAATATCTTCGCGGCTCTCATGAAGATGATGTATTGGTACGGGATGATTATGGGGCATATACCAAACTGCCATAAAGAATCAGTAGTGTCCCAACGTTTTTAAACTAATTTGCATAACTAATTGATTTCATTATGCTAATAACGCAAAAACTTTTAATCGATTTCAATTCAATACCGTGTTATTCTGACGTTTTGGCTAACAAAGGAGCGTCTTATGAATACGGGCAAAACTATTTTTTCTCAAATTATGGAATTCCTGCCGTTATACGAATTCCACAAATGCGTCCAGCGTTATCACGGCGATTACAAGGTGCAAAGTTTTTCGTGCCTGGATCAATTTTTATGCATGGCCTTTGCGCAATTAACTTATCGCGAGAGTTTACGCGATATCGAATCTTGCCTGCGATTTATGCAGCCAAAGCTTTATCATATGGGCTTTCGCAGTCAAATCTCACGCAATACATTGTCCAATGCCAACAATCAACGCGACTGGCATATTTACGCCGACTTTGCCCAAGTGTTGATTCATCGTGCCAGAAGATTATATCTCAACGAACCTTTCGGCGTAGAATTGGAACAAACGGTGTACGCGCTGGATGCCACAACTATAGATTTATGTTTATCGCTATTTCCTTGGGCGCGTTTTCGAAAGAGCAAAGCCGCCGTCAAACTTCATACGCTTCTGGATTTACGCGGCAACATCCCGACATTTATCGAAATTACCGACGGGAAAGTGGCCGATGTCAACATATTGGATATCCTTGTTCCCGAATCCGGGTCTTTTTACATTATGGACCGCGGATATCTCGACTTCGCGCGTCTTCATGTTTTACATCAGGACTTGGCGTTTTTTGTCACCAGAGCCAAATCCAATATTCAATGCCAAAGACTTTATTCGCGTCCGGTCGACAAATCAACTGGCTTGCGTTGCGATCAAACAATTCTTTTAACCGGCGTACAATCAATCAAGGATTATCCAGAACAAATTCGTCTCGTT
>JAHIOQ010000148.1 GCA_018895275.1 Candidatus Omnitrophota bacterium | reverse complement strand
TCCAGCTGTTCAAACAAAGCCATGCGGGATTTAACAATAAGTAATATTTCTTCCGCCCGCTCGGTTTTACCTTTCCAGCGGAACACGGAATCTACCGGAGCGCTGTTGATACAAGCGGCTACTTTGTGCGCGATGAGCTCCTGCGATATTTTCCGCGCCTCTTCCGGTGAGGAGGCGGTAATCAATACAACTATATAATCATCTTTTCTCACGCCGCTTCACTTTCCCTTATTATAATCTATCACTTACGCAAGCAAATCCGGTGATCATCGGTTCTTTCAACCATCACATGCCCTTCACGTGCCAGCCAGCCCAAACTCATCAGCACCATATCCCTGTCCTTATCAATTCCGGCAGTGAGCTCCTTGAGCGTAACTTCTCCGTGCTCATCCAGATAGTGCCAGATATCTCCGGCAACAATCCCAATTTCAATAATCATGTTTCTCCCTCCTTTTTATTGTAACTGCCGCACTGAGGACATACCGTCATCGACTCATCAAACATGCTGGAATAAACAAACGCGCAGACAGAACATTGCCAAAACTTAAATTCCTTCCTATATGCCGCATCCCTTTTTTTCCGCCGGCAGGCAAAAACCCATCCTCCCAGAAATATAATGACAAAAAAAAGTATATAATATGCAACTAGTTGCGATAATTCAAGCCGTATCATTGAAGTTTAAAAAATAGTTTAATCAGCCCCCATTGTTCCTGCTGTGCCGCATCATCAGCCAAGGCAATAAATTTCCATTTACGCACATAGCGTACGCCTATCTCGTCCAGTTCCGGATACCCCGAAGAGGTCACCTTCTCCACCGTACCGACCGTACCGTCGGGCAGGATAAGAAACTTTAGCTGGATCTCGAAATCACTTCCTAAATTCCTCGCCCACTGCGGATAATCCGGCAGGTTCGGCTTAAAAAGAACCGGCCGTTTCACATGTGTACCGACCACCTCGGCTACTAAAAAACCTTTTCCTGAAGCGACGCCGAGCTCAGGCTCAGGGCTCGAGCGCGGTGATAACTGTCCCAAGGGCAGCGGCATCTTTTCCGCAAGCGGCACGGCCGGTTGCGCATTTTCCAGCGCCGTGTCTTTTGGCGCTACCAGCGCGCCGGCAGTTTCTTCCTGCTCCTGCGGCATAAAATGTTCTGCGGTTACGTCAACCGTTTCCACCATCGGACCGAGAAAATTAACCGCGGCAAAAGAGGGCCGTTTTGAATATGTCGGCCACACGACAGTTACGATTTGAACGCTTAAAATATGCCAAAGAATCGAGCACGATAATGCTATAACAAAAATATTTTTTTCCACCATCTTCTATTGCATTTCCTGCAAGGTGGCTATATTAATCTGAGAAACACCGACCTTACGGCAAATGTCCCATACCTTAACAACCGTACCCAGCTGCGTATCTTTATCCGCCTTAATTAAAATCGGCTTCTCCTGTTTTGACTTTACCATTTCATCCAGGAAACCGGTCAGCTCGGAAAAGGTTATCGGCTTTTCGTTTAAATAGAGCACGTTGTCGCTGTTGATCGTCAGGATAAGATTCTTCTCTTTTATAATTTCCGAGGTCACGGCCTTAGGAAGATTTATGGTAATTCCCGGCAAAACAATAAAACTGGAAGTAAGCATGAAAAATATGAGCAAAAGAAAAACCATGTCCACCAGCGGCGTAATGTTTATCTCCTTCTGCCCTCTCTCAAGCTCAAGATGTTTTCGAAAACGCATAATACGGTTCTCCTGTATTTCTCCCGCCTGCTAATATTTTCTCTGGGAAAACATGGAGCATTTATCTGCGCTGCGTAAGGATATTGACCAGATCAGTCGCGATAATCTCCATTTCCACTACCAGATTCTCCGCCTTTGCGACCAGATAATTATACGCAACAAAGCTGGGAATCGCCACGATAAGACCGGCAACCGTGGTTATCAGCGCTTCCCAAATACCTTTGGCGAGCACGGAAGGATCAACGGGATACATACTCTGCGTTCTCTGTTGTATTATCTGAAAAGTATTTACCATGCCCGTAACCGTACCCAAAAGTCCGAGCAGCGGACTGACATGAGCGATCGTCGCCAAAGCGCTTAAATTCTTTTCCAGCTTCGGAACCTCGTGCACGCCCGCGTCTTCGATTGCCTCTCTTATTTCCTGACGCGAGCGGTCATGCCGGGAAATACCCGCTTTAAGAATATGCGCGATAGGCCCCTGGGTATGCTCGCATATTTCCAAGGCGTCCGGAATACGGTTGCGCTTTAAGGCCGCGGTGATCTCATCCATAAATCTCGTCGTATCTATTTTTGAACGGTACAGATTGGTAATCCGCTCCATAATAATCGCCAGGGCAAAAATGGAACACAGAATAATCGGAACCATTACCGGACCGCCTTTATTAAGCATATCTATTTTCAGATAAAGGCCTGTGGCTATCCCGCACGAGGCAATGATACTGAGCAATTGAATAACTACATTCTGCATAACTCCTCCTCCAGCAAAACTTAGATTATTATAGAAGATAAAAACTTTTGCGCCGGAGGGAAAACCGCCTTAGCAAAAGCAATTTATTCGAAACGGAAACAGGAAGAACCCTTTATTATTCTTATTACCACAACTCATTAATAATAAAAGAGTTAAAACCTTATCATAAATCCCGATACCGCACTTGTACTCTGGTTTGGATATTTACGAACTATATCATAATGGTCATTCAATACATTATCAACTAAAACAAAAAATGTCAAGTAATCTTTCACTTCATAAGTAAGCTTTGACCCTAGAAGAAAATAAGCGCTGGAACTCTCCTTGGAATTTCCTTCAAAATACCTGCGGCCGAAATAATCCCCCACCATATCAAGCTTCCATCTGTCCGTAAATTTATAGGTCATGCCCAATGAAATTCTCTGCTTGGGCTCAAACGGCACGAATTCGTAGTTTGAGTCCTTACTGCGTATCCTTCTTACCGTAAGGCTGAAAAAATGGCTGAAGGCTTCCGTCCAGGTATATTCCGTGGACAGTTTAATCCCGGCAAAGTTTACTCTCTCGATGGCCTGCGGCGCATACAAGCCGTCGCTGTCGACATCGTCCCAGAACCATAAGTCCTTATCCTGCCGCGCGTAAATAAGCAGGTTTGTTCTCCACTCCGGGCTGACATATTTATCCAGCTGGTAAGATATGCCCGCTTTTCGCCGCGGCCGCAGCCTCTGCGTATTAACCTCAACATAATTCTCATCCAGATATGTACGAGTAAATACCACCGGCTCGAACTCACGCGTAAGCGTTAATTTATGCAAAGTATCATCATTAGGCTGGAACACCATTTCCGCAAAGGGAGCCGTCCGCTGTCCAAACTCTTCCTGGGCAAAGAGGTTGGCCCCGAGCACTAAGCGCCATTCCTCGCCGAAAACAAAGGGCTGCAGCCGGATTTTCGCGCCGGCAATCATCTGCTCATAATAATCTTCCAGCTGATCCTGGTACACATTAACATCGAAAACCGTTTCATCCGCTTCAATATTCATCCGCGCTCCCATCACCTTATTCCGGAAATCCGGGCGGCTCACGTCGTCGTTTAAATCCGATAAAGTATAGTAGGGCTGAATCATGGTGTCTATACCGTCGCCGCTATGCCGGAAGGTTCCTTCAATCGTCGCGCTGTTATTCTTACGTTTCGCATTAAGCGTCGGCGCGTCATCCGGCCCCGGCAATTCCATTATTTTATTAAAATAGCGCGCGGTAAAAGAAATATCTTCCGTCTCTTCTTTCAGAAACCCGAGCGTAAAACTGGACTGGTATGTCGTAAACCGGCTGTTGGGGCGTTCGCCTCCGACATCATTGATATTAAGCTGCGCCGTATAATAAAAATTCTTCGCCCTTGCCGTCTGGATAATATCATACAAATTCGTGGCAAAACGGCCGTAAGCATTACTGATCGACGTAGTACTGACCTCATCTTTCTTCCTTGCATCATCTTCCTGCGGCAGGAATTCTTCGATTTTAAAGTCTCCTTTGATAAACGCGGGGTCAAGATTTCTTTTGCCGACAATATCCACCTGCGGCAGCTGCAAAAGCGGCTTTTTCACGTCTTCGGCTAAAGCCGGGTTTACGTTAGAGCACAGCATACATCCGGCAACAATTAGGGAAGCAGATTTTCTTCTTTTAAACATTTTAACCTCTCCTGTGCAAATTCCTTTTCCGGTAAATCGTTTTCCACAATTTTATGATAAATCGGCTCAGCCTGGCCGTATTTTTTCTCCTGCTCGAAAATGCGCGCCGCAGCCACGTATGCCTTCCCGGTCCATTCCCGCATCTGCGGATAAAGATAAACCACCTTCAGATACTCGTCAACCGCGCGCTCCGGCTCGGAATTTTTCTCCCGCAGCCGCGCTAACGTGAATTGAAGCCGCGCCTTGAATTCCGGCACGATATCTTCCGCGGCCAGGGCCTTCTGCGCAAAGTTCAAGGCCTTGGTCAAATCATTTTCCTTTTCGTATAAACCGGACAACTTTTCACAGGCAATACTTTCATACATCGAAGAGGCGTATTTATGCGCAAGCTGCTTTAATTCCGCGCGCGCCATCTCCATACTGCCCTGCTCTTCAAGCATATCCGAAATCTTCAGCATTGCCTCCGGGACAAATTCGCTCTTGGGAAAATCCTTTATCAAGCACCGCATCTGCTTTATTGCCTGAGGCTGGTTTCCCGCCTTCTGATAGCATAAGGCAATCTGAAAAAAGGCGTCATCCGCCAATTCGCTCTGCTGCGGACTTTGCATCACCTGCATGAAATATTCCCTCGCTTTATCATATTTTCCTTTTTGCAGATAAAACTGCCCCAGCCAGAATTGGATATCCGCGGCAATCGGGATATCCGGAAAGTGCGCCAGGCACTCCGCAAAACCACTGATCGCCTCTTTTTCCCGGCTGCTGTTATAATATGCCCAGGCACGCTGATACCAGGAGCGCCAGACTAATTCATTATCCTGGCCTGTCTTGATAACCCGCGAGTAAAGGCTGATCGCTTCGTCAAACTTCTGCAGGTTATAAAAAGAAGCGGCAAGATAAAACAAGGCCTGTTCCTTAAAAGAACTGCGCGGAAATTTTTCCGCAAAATCACTGAAATACTTCGCGGCAACCAAAAAGTTTCCTTTCTTAAAATAGATAAACCCAAGTTGATATTGCGCTTCCTCGCCAAGCTCGGAATCCGCGGCCTTACCGATAACATTCTGCATGGCAAATATCGCCGCATCCATCCGGCCCTGTTTTAAAAAACTCATAGCCAGCTGAAACTGCGCGTGCGCCGCCTGCTCGCTGTCGGAAAAATCCAACAGGATCGTGTCGTATATCTTCTGTGCCAGGTCCACATCCCCGGCCCTCAAGTAAAGATCCGCCATCTGGCTCATTGCTTTCACCTTTAACGCCGTATCGCTGGAAACCGACGCCGCCTGTTTAAGATACTTTAAGGCCGCTTGTTCATTATTCTGTTTTAAATAGGCCAGACCGGTATTATAACAGGCCTCGGCGCGCATCTTGCTTTGCGGAAAATTTTTCAGCAATTCCTGATATACGAGAATCGCTCCGGCATCATCCCCTTTTTCAAACAACGCCTTTGCCTTCAGGAAATACGCCCTGTCCAGCAAGGCGCCGCAAGGAAATTTTTTTATCAATTCTTCATACTTCGCCAATGCCTGGTCATAATTATTCAATTGCCGGTTTATCTCGGCCATCTGCAGCAGCACAGACTCCGCCAGCTCATGCCGCGGCGAGAACTCAAGGAACTGTTCAAACACCCCTAAACTTTCCTGCGGCTTTCCTGTTTCCGACAACGCCCATCCCAGGCCGTACCGCGCATAGGGGGCATATTTTGATGCAGGGAACATCTGCAAAACAGTCCGGTAATGCCTTACCGCCTCCTCATAATTCTGCGTGCGGTAATAAATCTCACCGATCAGGCAATGCGCCCTGGCGAGATTTTCCTCCTTAGAATAATTCTTAATATACTGCATAAGGTGCTCTTTTGCCTGGTCATAACTGCCTGACTCAAAAAGCACTTCTCCGATTTTAAACTCCGCTTCCGCCGCATACTCATGTTTCGGATATTTACGCACGAACATTTCAAACATTTCCTGCGCCTGGCTGTATTTTTTCATCTCGCACAAGCACCAGGCGCTGTTATACAGCGCGTAACCGGAAAAACGCGAGGCAGGAAATTCCTTAACGATATGCTGATAAAACTTCAGCGCCCGCTCATAGTCCCTGCCTTTAAAATAGGTCTCGGCCATCCAGAAGTTCATCTCATCCGCGCCTTTAGGCTGGCTGGGGCCGGCCTCTTTAAGCAGGCCCTCAAACACGGAAGAGGCCTTATATAAATTCCCCTGCTTCAAATAACACTGGCCGATAAGAAATTCGACTTCGAATTTGCGTTTAGTGTAGGGATAATCCTTGAGGAAATTTTCCAGCTGGCGCAGCGCCGAATCATAGAACCCGTCTTCAAACACGCGTTTCGCCAAAAACAAATCCTTATATTCATCATTGACGGCTGCCGGGCACGAACCGGCAAAGCAAAATAAAAGCATTGTCGCAAAAAATAAATTTATTATTTTAAATACATTTTTTCTCATACAAAGAATGTCCACCTTTTATTAAAACGCCGGTTCAATGCCGGCGCAGATGCTGCTCTAAATACATGCCCGTATATGAACGCTTATTTTTCATCAGCTCCTGCGGGCTGCCGCAGCCGACAACTTCACCGCCTTTTTCTCCGCCTTCCGGCCCGAGGTCCACTATATAGTCCGCGGTTTTTATCACATCCAGATTATGTTCGATAACAACCACCGTATTACCATAATCCACGAGCGTATGCAAGACTTTCAGTAATTTGTCCACATCGGCAAAGTGCAGCCCGGTGGTCGGCTCGTCCAGAATATACAAGGTCTTTCCCGTGGCCTTTTTCGAAAGCTCCGTGGATAATTTTATGCGCTGCGCCTCGCCGCCGGAAAGGGTTGTCGCCGGCTGTCCGAGCTGGATATACCCCAGTCCCACCTCATGCAGCACCTGCAGCTTGGAAGCAATCTTCGGAATGTGCCTGAACAATTCCAGGCCGTCCTCTACGGTCATGTTCAACACATCGGATATGGACTTTCCTTTATATTTTACTTCCAGGGTCTGCTCATTATAGCGCCTTCCCTTGCATACCTCGCATTCGACATAGACATCGGGAAGAAAATGCATCTCGATCTTCTTGATCCCGTCGCCTTCGCATGCCTCGCAGCGGCCGCCTTTGACATTAAAGCTGAACCGCCCCGGCTTATAACCGCGGATTTTTGACTCCGGCAGCTGCGCGAAGAAATCACGCACCGGCGAAAATAATCCCGTATATGTTGCCGGATTCGACCGCGGCGTCCTGCCGATCGCAGACTGGTCGATAACGATAATCTTATCCAGATGCTCAACCCCCTTAATCCGCTTATGGAGGCCGGGCTTTTCCTTACTGCGGTATAACCTTTTCGCCAGGCTGCGGTACAATATCTCGTCAATCAAGGTCGACTTTCCGGAACCGGACACCCCGCTCACGCAGACAAAAAGCCCCAGGGGAATCTTCACGTTGATGTTTTTCAGGTTGTGCTCCGCGGCACCGATAATCTCAATAAATTTTTTATTCCGGTGCAGCCGCGGCTTCAACTGCGGATTGATCTTCAATTCGCCGGTTAGATACGCGGTAGTCAGCGAATCTTTACAGCGCAGCACCTCGGCAAGCGTTCCCTGGCAAACAACCTTCCCGCCCTCTCTGCCCGCGCCCGGGCCTAAATCAACGATATAATCCGCAGCGCGGATCGTCGCCTCATCATGCTCAACCACCACCAGGGTATTACCGAGGTCGCGCAGGACCTTCAGCGTATCCAATAACTTATCGTTGTCCCTTTGATGCAGGCCGATGCTCGGCTCATCGAGTATATAGATAACCCCGGTCAAACGCGAGCCGATCTGCGTGGCCAGGCGTATTCTCTGCGCCTCGCCGCCGGAAAGCGTACTGCTTTGCCTGTCCAGGGTGAGATAGCCAAGCCCGACGTTCTCCATGAACTCAAGCCTCTGCCTTATCTCCTTTAACACCTGATGCGCGATGAATTTTTCCTTATCGTTCAAAGATAAATCGCGAAAAAACACCGCGGCCTTCGACAAGGGAAGCCGCGTCAGATCATATATGGAAATTCCACCTACGGTCACCGCCAGGCTCTCCGGTTTTAAACGCGCGCCTTTACACACCGGACACGCCAGGTTGCTCATATATTTATTTATCTCTTCTTTCAGGAACTCGCTGTCCGTCTGATGAAACAGACGTTCCAGGTGCGGAATAATCCCTTCATAAGGCTTGCCCCATACCAGGACATCTCCGCCGTAAAGAATAAGCTTCTGCACGTCCTTGGGCAATTTTTTAAATGCGGTATCCATGCTGAAATGCTCAACCGCGGCAAGCTCCGCCAACAGGTTGCGGTAATACATCAAATACCCTTTACCGCCTCTGCGCCACGGCTCCAGCGCGCCTTCGCGCAGGGTCTTGCCCTTATCCGGCACAACAAGGTCATCATCAATCTCCACCTTTGTCCCGAGTCCGGCGCAGGCAGGGCACGCGCCATAGGGGCTGTTAAATGAAAACATGCGCGGCTGAAACTCCTCAAAACTTACGCCGCAAAACGTGCAGGCATAGAGCTCGCTGAAAATCGTTTCCGTCTGCTTTCCCTGCGCAGATTCCGTAACCAGCAGCAATGTCCCGCTGCCGGCCTTAAGCGCGGTCTCCACGGAATCCGTAAGCCTTTTTTTGATATCCGGCTTTAATACCAGGCGGTCGACAACGACTTCAATCGAATGCTTTTTTTTCTTATCCAGCCGGATATTTTCCGTGAGATCGTGAATCACGCCGTCAACGCGCACGCGCACAAAACCCGACTTTGCCACCTCATCGAATATTTTGCGATACTCGCCTTTGCGTCCGCTTACCAAAGGCGCGTGGATGAACAGTTTTGTCTGCTGGGGCATCTGCATGATCTGTTCCACAATCTGCTGAGAGGACTGCCGCGTGATTTTGCGGCCGCATTTATGGCAATGCGCGATGCCGATACGGGAAAAAAGCAGGCGCAGATAATCATAGATCTCGGTTTGCGTGGCCACCGTAGAACGCGGATTCGAGCCGGTAGTACGCTGTTCAATGGCAATCGCCGGAGAAAGGCCCTCGATATATTCCACGTCCGGCTTATGCAGCTGCTCCAAAAACTGGCGCGCGTAAGCAGACAGGCTCTCCACATAACGCCGCTGCCCTTCCGCGTAAATGGTATCAAACGCCAAAGAAGACTTCCCTGAACCGGAAAGCCCGGTAATCACAATCAGTTTATTGCGCGGCAGCATCAAATCCAGAGACTTGAGATTATGCTCCTTCGCGCCTTTAATGATAATATAGTCCGTGCTCATGGATTTATATAGGATATAAAAAATGGATGGTTTAACCGCCGTTGTTATTTTTTTTAGTGTCTTTTATCTTAGCACAAACAACATCGCCCTGCAACGGAAATCCCCCCTTATACTTATTATAATATTTTTTAACCACAGATTACACAGATTGCACAGATAAGGAAAGAAATTATTTGCGGATTATTTTATGCTCAGGCCGCTTCGCGGCTATAACATCCTGTAAGGATATGTGTTACTCCGTACGTTTCAAGAGAAGTCAGGCTGTAGAGTACGGGCATTGATTGAGCTCGCGGGGAGTTTTTATAGTGCGGACCGTTCATCTGTGTTATCTGTACAATCTGTGGTGAATCGTCTTTTCACCTGTCCATATTGACATATAGTCGGTTAAATTATTATCGGACAGTAATGCACGAAAGTGGGATGAAAAACGCGGACAAAAAAAATGAGGGCAGGCGTTTGTTTCTGTTTCTTTAAGCTTCCGAACTTCTTTCAAACCCAAAACCTTAAACCAACTTCTACCTACTCGCCTGTCCTCAATAATAAGTATATCATACTTTGCCGCACATTGCCAATCGAAATCCCCGGAATTTTCAGAGAGTGGAAAAAATTTATTTCCTCCGCCAATACTCCACCAAAAACGCCGCGGTTACCACGCACCCCGAACAGCGCATTATAATATTTGTTTTATCCCTTCATTTATATTAGTTTACCCGCTTAAAAATCAAAAGAGCCATTTTTAAACCACAGATAACACAGATGAACCGTCCGCATCATACCCTCCCCGACGGCTCAATCAACAAGCGCACTCTCCCCTGTCTTCTCTCAACATACCCCGAAGTCGAAAACGCGTCTAACAGCGATTCTTTTTGACAAACAAAGTGGTTTGTGTTAGAGTCCAAGATATGAGAAAGATTATTCTTTACCTTCTCCTCGTACTCTTTATCTTGCCCGGCTGCGCGACGCTAAATAAAAAAAGCCGGCAGCTTAACCTCGGCCTTTCCCAGGAAAAGGTCATTGAACTCTGGGGAAAACCCGCGGATAAAATGCCCATCGGCATCACAGAGCAAAATTATCCGGTCGAGATCTGGGAATACACCCGCAAAAGTTTTTTCATGTCCAAAAAAAAAGAACTGTGCGCGCTTATCTTTGTGGACAAGGAACTGTATTTCTGGGCAGTTAACGACCATAAACGCATCATGGAGGAACTGGTAAAACTCGGCGTCGTAAAAGAACCGCCAATGGATTTCGAGCTATACCAATACCGCAAATCACTCGATGACGCCGCGACCCAGGCGGAACAGACACGCAAAACAAACGAGACCATCCGCACCTATGAATTCTACAAAAACACGCAGATGCAGATAGAACACCAGCGCCAGATGCAGACCATACAACAACAGCAGATGCGTCCGCCGGTCATCCCCCCTGCTCAGCCGGTAAGGCCGGTGCAACAGAGGCAGTGAGCAAAATAGCTCATAGCTGATGGCTCATAGTTCATAGAAGCTTTAAAAGCAGTAGGCAGAGTAAGCATCTGGAGATTTCAAGAGATTGATGCATAAAAAACCATATTATACGCATTTCGTATAATATGCTATTACATGGGAAATGCGAATAAAATCAAGGGAAAACGGGAAAACTCTATATTAGGAAATGCAGGAAAACCCGAAAAATACGCAATGCGTCTATTAAATGTTATGAGAAAACAATCTAATGAATAAAAAAGCAATAGAGAATTGGCAAAAACATTACAGCGATAAATCTGATGATGAGTTGATAATTGCAATGCATCAATTTATTCCATCTTCAGAAATGCATATTGCCGCTAAACTAGAATTGGAACATCGCAAGCAACAATCCGAACTTAAAAAGAAAAAAAACGAGGATAATATTTTGATTAATACTGCTATCTGGGCGGATATTACAGAGGAATTTGGAATTACAAAAAAAAGCTTTGGTAAAAAAATCAATTTTATAAAAGATAGATTCTGTAGAAAAGTTATTTTTCGTGATCTTGAGCAAGCATATATATTAGCAAAAAAAGGGTTTTCAAAACCATCGGTAATACTTGCGGGTGCAGTTATTGAAGAATTCTTAAGACAATATTTAATATATAAAAAAGTAACCCCGGATAAAGATACTTTCGATGCATATATCAAAGCTTGTCAGGATAATAGTATTTTAAAGTCAGCAATCCATAATCTCAGCAATTCTGTAAGGTATTTTAGAAATATTGTTCACATTGAAAAAGAAAAAGATAGTAAATATACAATATCTAAAGCTACAGCAAAAGGTGCTGTTGCGTCTATCTTTACTATTGCGAATGATTTTTAGAAATTAAAAAAAGAAAATAAAAGCGATACTGTTTTAAAATAAACAAACTCATAACAACTCAATAGAGCGGATTTTTTCCGCGGCTAAAGCCGCTCCAAAAACCGCTCATTTCGGGCGTTATCTGAAAATAAAAAATCATGAAAAAATATTTAATTTATTTGTTAATTTTAGGCCTATTAAATTTACTATGGACCAATCCAGGAATAGCATTGTCCCCTAAACTAAGCACAGAACATGAATATCAATCGTTTAAAGATATATATTCTACTATAGAATGGTTTAAGAATATAAAAGAAGACTTAGAATATCCATTAGCCGATATTTCCGATTTTGATATTGAGCAATCAACTAAGCTAGTAGTACATAGCCTGGGGCAAAGTAATGACAGCATACAAAAAATTATAGTTTGTGGTAATGGTTTAATGTTCATGCCGATATTGTTTGCGTTAATGGGAAAAGACGTTATATTTATTGATGCCGATGTTAAATATTACACCCCTCACTTGATTAAATCTATCGAAAAACTGCGAAAGAACCTCAATAATCAATTTAAATTTTCACTTCAAATCATTGAAAGTGAAATTGGAGCACTAGATTATCAAACTTATAATCTGCGTCCCCATAGTTTTGATTTAATAACATTTATTGATTTCTCTGGGGGAATACCCGTTGGAGAGCCAACTAACTGGATGGAAACAGCTAAAGTATTACTGAAGCCAGAAGCATATTTAATAATCGATCATGAATATAGTGAAAAAACTGTACCCCAATTAAAAAAAGTATTCCCTGAACACACAAAACTACCGGTTCTTACTCGTAAGTTCTCCCATAATATGGTTTTTGAGGTGGAAACATCTATTCCTGGCACATATGGAGGTATGAATCATTTATACCGTGTTAAGAATTCAGCGTTTGAATCATCTATATGAATTAACTTTTGAGATAACGAATCGCTTCAGGCAATCGTAAACGCTGCGCGTTTCCTCTGCCTGAGCTAAAATGTTAGACAAATAAAAAAATGAAAAAAATAATAATTGTCATTTTATTGCTTAGCATTTCTTTAACAATTATGACTATTTTTAAAGAAGGCATAGCTGAACGTCAAATTGTTGATAAAAATTTCCCTCCGTATCTAACAGAATATGTTAAAGCTTGGGGGTGGCCATTTGAATTTATTATCGATAATCCGAATACAGATAATATAAATAATATAGGGATCGAAGATAAAATTTTATTTGTTGTACTTTTTGTTGATTGGCTAGTAATTTTTATTCTTTTAATATCCTTATCCATAATAATTGGTATTATAGGCAAACTCTGTAGAAAATTTAAGTCTAACAAAGGCAATCCAGCCGACCAAACCGCTGCGCGTTTTGGCGGCTGATTTTTATGTTATCCATAAAAACATATATTCAGGAAATACCAATCAAATATACGAAAATTGAATTAGATCAATTCATCATCATGCCCAATCATATTCATGTCATCATAAATATTGTAGGGGCGATTCACGAATC
>JAHIOQ010000009.1 GCA_018895275.1 Candidatus Omnitrophota bacterium | reverse complement strand
TAAATTAGAGGATGTTGACGAAGATGAGCAGTTGCCTCTTCCTGTAAGAGAGCTCGTATTGACAAAGTATGACGTTGATGAAAATGTTATTATCGAACGGATTAAGGGCACAGAGAAATATGCCCTTAAAAAAAAGACCATTTCAGTTGATAGTTTAGTGGACGCGCGGTACCGCCGGTTCAAAGGCAGGGAATACGAGGGGATACATTTTGATTTTGGCGGCGGAGACTTTAAGCGCTGTCCGGAAGAAGATGAGATCCGAAGCGCTATTCTTGCCGCGATGGATAAAGCGGGGATACCGGATAAAGGATTGACAGAGGATAATAAAAAGCAGATAGACCTTTTTTTTAACCAATTTCTGCCACGGGGCAAGAAAAAGCGCGTATTCGAGAATATCAAGGGCGATATTGTTCCTGCCAGTACGCAAAAATTAGAACGCGGGTCAATAAGAGTTGGTGAGCTGGAACGTGATGCAACGGCTTTTATCAGTGAATCGTATCAAGAGGAAGTAGATGAGAAAACAAAAGCACTGATTAAACACCTTGCAGGTAATAGAAAGCCGGACGCACAGCAAACTCTCTTCCCTTTTGATCCAATCGGTTTGCTCAGAACACATAAAGAGTATGTTCGAGCATTGACAGAGAACGATGACCGTCCGCCCTATATCGTAAATCCTTCAGTATTTAAGACGCCTCAAAGCACAATTCTTGTTTCCCATACGCCCGAAAAGGAATTTATTTTTCGCTTGCTTGAACATTCGCAGTATTTGGATGCCTGGATAAAATCTCCGGATAAAGGGTTTTATTCGATCGACTACGAATATTGGAAGGGCGGCAAGGATCGGGTACGCCGCGGATTTAACCCTGATTTTTTCATTAAGATTGATTTGGATGATTATATTGCCCTTTTGAAAAAGAAAGGCGCGGTAAGACATTTAGATGCGTTAAGAGATCTGCAAGAAAAAGGCATCGAGATCATCGTTAGAGTTGTAGAAATTAAATCTGATGAAGATGATGATGAAGCAACACCAGCCAAGGCCGAGTGGGCAAAGGCTCATTTTGAAGCTGTTAATCAGAAGCTGCAGGATCCCCTGCCGGGTAATTTTGACAGGCAATACGTAGGAGAGATAAAGCAATTCTATACATTTGACCTTCTTAGGCCGGACGGATATGTGAGTTGGTTTGAAGGACTGAAAGAAGGAAAGATTTAAGGATGGTCAAGACGAGTTATGCCGGATGGCTTGTTCGATGAGTTTATTGAATACGATTTCACCATGGGCGCGGACGTCGTAAAATGCCCGCATTGCGGCGCTGATGTTCCTTCCAGCCTGTTTTTTGATGAGGATGAGGCCGAATGCCCGGAGTGCGGGAAAGTGATCAGGAAGAAGTAACCTGAGGTATAAAGGGAAAGAAGCAGGAGAAGCTCGAACAGGTAAGGAGGTATTGCCAAAAATAATATAAAACCACAAGATTTCACCGGAATAACACACGATAATGCCCAAAGAAAAGAGGCGGTTTATTGTTATTTTGGCCGGGAAAGTTTGGAAGTAAAAAGAAGAATCTGGTGAAAATCGGGTGTAATCGAGTGGTTTACCTAATTCAATACGATAGGAATTTCCTTTTTGGACACAGATGAACGCGGATGGCACAGATTTAGAGAATAAAGAGCTAACTCAATATCTTTGTGCGCTTAGTGTGCTCTGTGAGAGGAATAAATAATAGTCTCTCACAAAGAACACAAAGTCCACGGAGAAATATTAATGAATGAAAATGAATCCTTTGATTTCTTTGTGTGCTTGGTGAACTTTGTGAGAGGAATAAAACAGAAAAAGGAAATTGTTATGAATGATTTTGAAAGTTCAATATCCAGCGATGCAGCCGTCCGCGTTGAACACGTATCAAAAAAGTATTGCAAATCCCTCCGGCGCTCGATGTTCTATGGAATACAGGACATTATGAGAAATTCGGTCGGGTTGCCCGCGCGTTCGGAGAAATTAAGAAAGGACGAATTCTGGGCGTTGGATGACGTTTCCTTTGACCTGAAGAAGGGCGAGACCCTGGGAATCATCGGGCCGAACGGCTCCGGAAAGACGACATTATTGAAGATGATCAACGGAATCTTCTGGCCGGATAAGGGGAAGATTACAGTAAAAGGCCGGGTCGGCGCCTTGATTGAGGTGGGAGCGGGATTCCATCCGTTATTGTCCGGCCGTGACAATATCTATGTTAATGCCGCGATATTAGGCATGAACAAGCGGGAAGTGGACAAAAAATTCGACGCCATCGTCGCCTTTGCCGATATCGGAGACTTTTTAGACACACCGGTGAAATATTATTCAAGCGGCATGTTTGTGCGTTTAGGCTTTGCCGTGGCCGTGCATTGCGAGCCGGATATTTTACTGGTGGATGAGGTGCTGGCGGTGGGGGATACCGGTTTTCAGAATAAGTGCTTCAATAAAATCGGGGAGCTTAAAAAAAACGGCACAACAACCATTTTAGTATCGCATAATATGCATGTAATTTCGACTTTTACGGGAGAAGTTGTTTTTTTAAACAAGGGCCGGGCTGAATATTTTAACAGTGTTGCCGAGGGGGTTAAGGAATATACAAAGTCGTTTGTTAACGAAGAGGATTTGGGAATAGAAAAAATTTGCAGCGGCAATGATAAAATTAAGTTTCACGAAATAGATATAAATAAAAGAATATTCTCTCCGGGGGAATCTTTTTCGATAGCGATGAATTACGAATCCTTAGTGGATTATGCTGAGACGGATATTGACATTGCGATTTTGAGCAGTAATGAGCCTGGCTTTTATTTCCAGGCAACTAATAAGGCGTACAATAAAAAGGTAGATCTGAAAAAGGGTAAACATGCTTTAAAGATAAAAATAGAGAATATTCTCATAAATAATTCTATGGCGAAAATAATGCTCGCAATATGGTCGCAAAATAGAAGCGAACTATTATTTTGGTGGAGAATTCCGGTAGAATTTAAGGGGATCAATTATTCAACAGGGAAAAATTTTTTAAGTGTAATATATGAAGGGGAATGAAATGCATAAAGATATTACAAAATTTCTTAGTAATATGCCTAAGGAATATAAAAAGGCCTTTAAGTATTTATATAATAAAATAACTCATAAAAATTACGGTACTTATATCGCATATGAGAAGATGCCTTCAAAAAATGAATTTAAAGATTTATATAACCGCAAAGTAGTACTCCGATATGGGAAGAATACTTTTATAGATCCGGAGGTGATTATTGATTCCCCGGAGTCTATAAGAATCGGCGCGAATTGTATTATCCGAAAAGGTGTGGTTCTTCGTCCGGAAGGAGGCGAAATTGTTATAGGTGATAATTGTGTTATAAACCATTATTGTGTCTTCCATGGTAAGGGAGGGATATATATTGGAGACTGGGTAATAATAGGTCCGCATTGCGGTTTTTATGCTCAAAATCATGCTTATGAGAGTTTTAGTCTGCCGATTACAAAGCAAGAAAATACGGGCAAAGGCATAATATTAATGGGGGATAATTGGGTGGGGGGACATTCCGTGATATGTGATGATGTGACAATGGGAAAGGGAGCCGTTGTGGGAGCGAATTCCACAGTAACTAAATCGGTTCCGATGGCCTCAATTGCCGTTGGTTCTCCCGCAAAGGTAATTAAGAAAAGATATCTGGGGCAATGGGACTTCCAAAAGGCGGAGAGGGCCGCATCCGAAGGAATGACAATGGAAATTCAACAACATGTCATTAAAAGGGGGCAATTACTTAGAGATTTAATTAACCCGGAAGATTATATTTTGGACGCGGGCTGCGGAGAGGGAATAATCACCTCAATTATCGCCGAGAAAAATCCCCATGTAATCGGATGCGACTATTCTATTGAAGCCGTTAATATAGCGAAAAACCAGTATCCCTGCATTGAATTTATTTATTCGAATTCCACGAATTTAAGATTCAACAGTGGAACGTTTACAAAGGTGATATTATCCGATGTCGCTGAGCATTTGTTGCCCCGCCAATTTATTAAAACCTTAAAAGAAATGAGGCGCGTTTTAAAAAAAGACGGAATGTTAATACTATCCACCCCGCTTACCGGTAATAAAAAGAATACCTCGACCTATGCGCATATATATGAATATTCAAAAGACGAAATGGAATCTATCTTGATGAAGATATTCTCCAAAGTTAAGCTGATTGATAATGATTTCGGAATTTTCATCGCTCAAAATGATGCCTGACATTATGAACATACTTTTTACAACATCAGCGGCTCCGGAAAAGAGCCCTTTTTTTACTACAGAAAAAAGGCCGCCTTTGGGGCTGGGATTCCTTATGTCTATCGTAAGAGAAAAAGGGCATAAGGTTTTTTTTATCGATAACTATTTAAAACCGTCAAATTTTATCGAAGAAGGTTATCTACAGAAAAACAACATTGATTTTGTGGCTATCTATGCTAATACTATATGCTATCGGGATACCTTGAGAATGTTTAATGAAATCGAAGAATTGCGGAAAAACGGGATTTGGGAAGGCAAGATAATCGTCGGAGGGCCGCATACTTCGGTCGCGCTTGACAGCGTTCCGGAATTTGTGGATTATATTGTGCAGGGAGAAGGGGAAAACGCGGTTTTAGAAATAATCGAAGGCAAAGCGAATGTAAGGGTAATTAGAAAAGAAAGAATGAAGGATTTAAACCCACTTCCCTTCCCCCCATGGGATATTTTCGGCAAACTTCCTTATGACTATTTTTGTCCATGGATGGATATAAAGCCTGTTTTTACGATGAATACCAGCCGAGGGTGCCCGTTTAATTGCGCTTTTTGTTCGGTGGACTCTATCTGGGGCAGGCACTATGCCTGTTTCAGCGCGGACAGGATTATTAGCGAAATCGAATATCTGATCAAAGATTTTGGCGCAAAAGGTATCTACTTTAGAGAGGATAATTTTAATCTGGATTTAAAAAGGACGGAGGAGTTTTGTGAAAAGCTGAAAAAAAAGGATATTAATATATCCTGGGCCTGCGAGCTAAGGGTGGACAATGTCTCGGAGCAGTTGGTTAAATCAATGAGTGCGGCGGGATGTAAAGCGGTTTATTTAGGGGTAGAAAGCGGCAGCCAGAGGATTTTGGATATGTTAAATAAAAAAATTACCGTAGGCCAGATAGAAAATTCCATTAATTGGTTTAAAAAATACGGAGTTAAAACCTATTGCAGCCTTATTGCCGGTACCCCGGGTGAAACCTTTGAGGATTATCTGCTGACTAAAAAAATGCTGGATAGAGTAAAACCATCCGCGTACGGTTTTAATATTTTCGTGGGGATTCCCGACAGTTTTCTTTATAGGCATGTATTAGACAATAAGCTGTATGAATATATTGATGATTTGGGATTGGTATATCTGCCGGGATATGATATAAAGGCAAAGTTTTTTTATGATATGGACAGCCGTGATCTTGTGGACTTTGAATTTAAGCAGAGAACGGATTTTGACAGAAAGCTGTTGAGGGGACAGTATAAACAAAAGTTAAAACGGATTCTAAGTATCGCCGGAAATAAAATGGGCAGATATGTACCCTGTGCCGTAAAAGATGTGCTAAAGAGGGCAATGAAAAAATGCTGAAGGTAACCGTTTTAATGTCTGTTTACAATGGGCAAAGATATTTGGCAGGGGCCATGGAAAGCATCCTTAATCAATCTTTTAAGGATTTTGAATTTTTAATCGTCAATGACGGCTCTATGGACAGAACGGCAGAGATTCTTCAGGGGTATAGCGATTGCCGAATAAAGATAATCAATAACGAAAAAAACATAGGCTTAACTAAATCGTTAAATGAAGGGGCGCAAATCGCCCGGGGAAAGTATATTGCCCGCATGGACGCCGACGATATAAGCCTGCCTGAGCGCCTTGAAAAACAGGTTGTTTTTCTTGATGAACATGCTGATGTCGCTCTTGTTGGAACGAACTTTTTACATATTAATGCGCAAGGGGAACAGCTCACGACGGTAGTTGTACCCACGCAAAATGATGAGTTGCAGGAGAAATTATTAAAACAGAATTGTTTTTGTCATGGTTCGGTGATGTTCCGGAGAGATGTTTTCGATGAGATAGGATATTATAGCGAAGAATTTAAATATGCGCAGGATTATGATTTGTTTTTGCGAATTGCCGAACATTTTAATATCGCCAACTTGAAAGAGGTGCTTTACCGGTGGAGGCTGGATGAAGGGGCGATTTCTATTACTAATCGAAGTGAGCAGGAAAGGTATGCTTTTTTAGCGAGAGAATTGGCCCGGCAAAGACGGTGGATAGGGGATAAACAGGGTAAAAAGATATATGTGCAGAAAAAATGGAAGGACGCAAAAAAAAGTAAGCAGTGTGTGTTTTCCGAATTTTATTTCAGCTACGGTACCAGTTCATTTTTAGGTGATAAAAAAGAAGAGGCAAGACGGCAATTTCTTATTTCATGGAAATACAATCCTTTTAATCTTAGAGCGATTTTATATTTATGGTTTACTTTTTTGCCGAAAGGGGTAGTTAAAACAATGCGATTTTGCAAAAGGAAAGTGCTTTTTCTATTTCAGGGAGGAAGATGAAGCCGCTCGTCAGTGTCGTAATCCCGACTTATAATTGTGCGGATTTGCTCGAACGCTCGGTCAAAAGCGTTTTGGCACAGACGTTTCAGGATTTTGAAATAATTATTGTGGACGACGCTTCCGCGGATAATACGCAGGAGGTGGTTTTTTCATTTAAAGATACAAGGATAAAATACGTAAGGCATAAAAAAAATCTTGGTGAGGCGGCGGCGCGGAATACCGGGATAAAAATCGCCCAGGGAGAATATATCGCTCCCCAGGACAGCGATGATGAGTGGCTTCCGGAGAAATTAGAAAAACAACTAAATGCTTTTAAGAATTCTTCGTCTCTTCTCGGCGTAGTGTATACCGGTTTTTGGAAAATAAGAGGCGATAAAAAGAACTATCTGCCTTCTGTAAATATAAAAGCGAAGGAAAGGAATATCTATAATATTCTCTTGAAATCAAATTTTATAGGTACGCCGACTACTTTAATAAAGAAGGCGTGTTTTGAAAAATCAGGGTTATTCGATGAAAGGCTGTTTCATCTGGTTGATTGGGATTTATGGATCAGGATTTCCCGTTTTTACCATTTCAAATATATAGCGGAACCGTTAGTGAATTCATATTACCGGGAACAGTGTGTTTCTGATAATGAAAAAGCCTTTATTTCTGCCGTGGAAATAATATTAAAGAAAAATTTTGAGGAATTAAAAAGGAGCAGTAGATTGTTGTCGTATTATTATTACACGCTTGGCCGGGGATTGTGTAATATCCGGGAATTTGAAAGAGGAAAAGAGTATTTGACGCAAGCCGTTAAATTGTATCCATTTTGCCTTAAATACGATTTTTGTGCTCTTTGCGCTCTTGCCGGAGAAAAAAAATATAAGGCAGCGGTGGCTTATTTATATAATGTCAGAAAGAGAATAAAGGATATATTGTCTAATTTGATTAACGACAGGGAAAAATGAGATATGCCGGATTTATCTATTATTGTTGTAAACTATAATGCCGGAGAGCTGCTTGAGGAGTGCGTAAAATCCGTTTACGAAAAAATCAATGACATTTCTTTTGAAGTTATTGTTGTTGATAATGCTTCGCAGGACAGCAGCATTGTATCACTTAAACAAAAATTCCCATCCGTAGTTTTGATCGAAAATAAAAATAACCGGGGATTCGCGGCGGCAAATAATCAAGCTCTGGAACTAAGCCGCGGCACATATATTCTGTTTCTGAATCCTGATACAAAAATCATATCCGGTTCATTTCATGAGATGATTGATTTTGCCGGTAAAAATGAAGATTTGGGAGCTCTGGGGGTTAAATTGTTAAATTCGGACGGCAGTTTGCAATTGTCCTGCCGGAAATTTCCCTCATTGAAAAGCGTTGCGCGGCAGATGTTTTTTCTGGATAAAAAAAATTATGAGAAGTTAGGAAATTATGACCGGCCGCGGGAAATAGATCAGCCTATGGGGGCGGCTTTGCTGGCACGGAAAAGCGTATTGGATAAAATCGGCGGGTTTGACGAAAGGTTTTTTCTGTATTATGAAGAAGTGGACCTGTGTAAACGCATAAAAGAGCGGGGTTGGAAAATTTATTTTTATCCGGGAATATCCGTGACGCACTATGGTTGTGTCTGCGCTTTTCAAAACTACGCGAAAAACATTGAAGAAAATTACCGGAGTTTGTATAAATATTTTTATAAGCATTACGGCGTTTTTGATGTATTTTTAGTTAAATTAATTACTACTGCCGGTATATGTATTCGAATATTAATTTTAAGTGTTAATGCTGTTTTACCAATAAAAAAGATGGATATTCGCGATGCTAAAATGCGCTTTAAAGGGTATTTTTTGCTTCTTTTTAAAAATTTGTTTTTATGAAATAATGGGACGCGGATGAACCCCGTTAGATAGAACAAAATTATTATCTAACGGGGTGAACGCATCTACAGGATTTAAATATAAGAAAATTTTTCTAATCTGCGCATATCAGCGAAAATCTGCGTCCTGAGATATTTTTAGTGGTTAAGAATATATTGTTTGCCACAAAGGCGCCAAGGCACGAAGGAAAACCTGTCCTCCGAAGCTTTAGCGTAGGGGGATAAGATTATTCTACAAGTGTTTTATTCTCAAGCATCTCTGTTCCCCTCGTTAGATAAAATAGTCTTTAAGGTTGATATTTTGGGGTAATTGTAATAAGATGTAATAAAATGTTATGGAGCTAAAATGGAAAAATTTATCGAATCTTATACCGTTGACGAAGTTGCAGAAGCCTTAAAAATACATCCATACACCGTCCGAAGGCTGTGCAGGGAAGGGAAGCTGCCGTGTTTTAAAATCGGGGGGCAGTGGAGATTTAGTAAGAGTGAGATTCAGGAATGGATTGACAAAGGAAGAAAAAAATTAAAGTAAAAAATGCAAGTCCATTATATAGCAAACATAACAGCCGGGGCGTTGCTGGTGCCTGAAAGCAGAAAGATCGCGGATTTGATGCTGCGTAATGTTTCTTCCGCCGAATGGAAAGATGCCATTGAGCAGAAAAACATTCTACAGAAGCTGAGCGCGTCTTCATCAAAGCGCGTGGCCGCGCATATCCGTGCGCGTTTAGAACTTATGAAGCCGGAGCTTTGGCAGATGGTTCGAGATGGGGATGCTGTTCTTGCGACACAGGCGATTTTTGCCGCGGCTATCAAACATTGCCGAATCTTGGGCGATTATCTTGATCTTGTTGTGCGTGAGCAGTTCAGGAAGTTGGAAGACAAATTGACTCCTGCCTTGTGGGATGAGTTTGTTTTATCTTGTAAGCAGAGGGATCCTTCAATGGAGGATTTCCCACCTTCGACGGCAAAGAAGATGCGCAGTGTGGCGCATAAGATTTTAGTTGAGGTCGGATATCTCCAAAAGGTTCATAATTGGACTTTAAAAAGAATTGAAATTGTGCCGGAGATTATGGATTACCTCAAAAAAAACAATGAGTCCTATGTTCTTAAATGTATACAGGTGTCTAAATGAAAAAAAGTTTTGAAGAACGATTAAATGCTATTTTGCCTGAGATCTCAGAAGAGAAGTTTCTTAACAAAAAAGGGCTTGGTAATGAAATACCTTTTTACGTCTTTGATTATCTTCCGGACTTCGAGTTGAAAATGAGGGGACATATTGACTTTATGATCAACCGTATCGCAAGTCATCATCAAAACATAAAACTCGTTCACATTAAGCTTTTCGATTTAATGATTGAGCATATGCGTGAACGCGGCAATTTAGACAAGGCATTTGAACTTGAATCTGAAAAAGGGGCAACCGCGTTATGGAAGGCGATTTCTGCTTCTGTTAAACCTGAGCGCTTTGTAAAGGTTATCGACGAAAAGTATGAATTAAAGAATGCCAAGCTTATTTTTATTAGCGGCGTGGGAACTATATGGCCTTGGGTACGCGCGCATTCTCTTTTAAATAATTTGCAAAGCATCACCGGTGATGTTTCTGTTGTTATGTTTTATCCCGGCAAATATAACGGCCAATCATTTCGGCTATTCGATAGGTTGGATGGAGATAATTATTATAGAGCTTTTAGGCTTATCCCTGAATGAAATGGAGAGGTATATGAAAATCAAAGAACTTTTTACTAAAGATATCTTTAGGCCGATTAATGGAGTTATAAAAGCCGAACAACAAGATCCGGCCTCGATATGGCAAGAATTGGATGAGCTGGTCTTAACAAAGGAATTAACCGGCCATCTTGATAAATTTTTCTCAGTTTATTCTGACACTGTAGATAATGCTTCACGCTCAGACGCTTCCGGGAAAGTCGGGGTATGGGTGTCTGGTTTCTTCGGTTCGGGTAAATCCCATTTCATAAAAGCATTATATTATCTGTTTTCAAACACGGAAGCTGAAAAAGAAGGTGTGCATAAAAAAGCGATTCAATTCTTCGAAGAGAAAATTACAGATGCAATGCTTTCTGGAACGGTTAAACGAATCGCGGGTAAAAATACAGACGCAATTCTTTTTAATATAGATAGTAAAGCAGACCAGTCAAAAGGAAGGGACGCTATTTTAGCAGTATTCCTAAAAGTCCTGAATGATCTTCAAGGATATTGCCCTGATCATCCTCATATCGCTCATATGGAACGTTATCTTGACAATAAAGGGCTGTTTGAGGAGTTTAAACAGAAATATAGCGCGTTAACCGGTGAGGAGTGGATAGACCGCAGGATTGACTGGCAGTTTAATCAGGATGAGATTATCAAAGTTCTTGCTCAGATTCTTGGACAAAGTGAAGAGGCATCAAGACGCTGGATTGATCATGCGGAAACAGATTTTTCAATGACCGTGGAAAATTTCTCAAAATGGGTTAAAGAATATCTGGATAAACAAGGCTCTAAACACCGGATATTCTTTTTTGTTGATGAGATTGGGCAGTTTGTCGGTTCTGATGGGCATCTAATGCTTAACCTACAAACCATCGTTGAAAACTTGGGCGTTACCTGCGATGGCAGGGCATGGGTTGTTGTAACTTCCCAGGAAGATATTGATACCGTTCTTGGTTCACTCAGCAATGCCAGGACAAATGACTTTTCAAAGATACAAGGGCGTTTTCAAACACGATTATCGTTATCAAACTCAAATACTGATATTGTTATTCAGAAACGTCTTTTAGAAAAGAACGATACCTGTCATGAAGAGTTAAAGGCACTGTACCAGCCAAAGGCAGATATTCTAAAGAATCAATTAATGTTTACATCTGATACCGGTATGACACTTTCATCTTATCGGGATGCTCAAGATTTTATTAATGCCTACCCTTTTATTCCCTATCAGTTTAAATTGTTGCAAAAAGTTTTTGAAACTATTAGGCGAGCCGGTGCTACTGGACTCCATCTTTCGCGCGGAGAACGCTCGATGCTTGCGGCATTTCAATTCGCGGCACAACAGGCTGCCTCAAAAGAAACAGGAATCCTTGTCCCGTTGTATTGGTTTTATCCTTCCATAGAGAGTTTTCTTGATACAGCAGTAAAAAGGACCATTGATCAGGCTAAGGATAATCCATCTTTACATGAATTCGATATATTCATTCTTCAAACACTATTTATGATCCGTTACATTGATGAAGTAAAGGGCAATATTGATAATCTTGTCACTCTTTGCATTGAAAATATAGATGAAGACCGCTTCCAGCTGCGAACAAAGATTGAACAGTCGCTATTAAGGCTTGAAAAAGAAACCTTAATTGCCAAGAGCGGGGAGAACTTCTATTTTTTAACAAATGAAGAGCAGGATATCAGCCGTGAAATAAAGAATGTTGATCTAGGCTTTGGCGATGAAAGCCGCGCTCTAAACAAGATTATATTTGAAGATATTTACAGAGATGAAAAGAAGCACCGTTACGCAAAGACAGGAAAAGATTTTGATGTTCTGCGCATGTGTGATTTACAGGTATTCGGCGGTCGCGTAGAGAAAGGGCTGACATGGTCGGTTATTTCACCGTTTCATGATGAATATGCTTTATATGGCCAAGCACGATGCATCGGCGAAAGCACTAATAATAATGGGTGTATTGTTATAAAGCTTCCTGACAATGACCAACTCGGAAAAGAAATAAAATTATTTTTGAAAACTGATAAATATATTGCGAGAAAAAATGATGGGAATGAAGAGATAAGACGCATTTTAAATGATCGTAAGTCTGATAATCGTGACAGAAAAACACGGCTGATAGAACTCGTTAAATCTCTTTTCGTAGAAGCCGAGTTTTATATTAATGGACAGGTTTGGAAAGACAGCTCTGAAGATGTTTTAACTGTGCGTGTCCGTGCTTTGGACTATCTTATTGATAATACCTTCCCCAAAATGGGGTATATTGAACATCCTTGTGCTAATCCACAAGCAGAAGTCCAATCTGTATTAAGGCACGACGATACAACTCAACGGACGTTCGATATGAATGTCCCTGAAAATAATCCCCGCGCGGCGAAAGATGCGCGGGAATATATTTCACTGTGCGCGATGCAAAGCAAACAAATGGTTATGCATGAAATCATTGAACGATATGGACTGCGTCCCTTTGGTTGGAATGAATGGGAGACCGCGCTTTTGTTGGTAAAGCTGTTTTGCCTCGGTGAAATTCAATTTGTATTAAATGGCGGTATTGTTGAACGCGGCAGGGCTTACGAAGTAATTTCTCGCACAAGTAATTGGAAGAAGATCACTATTCGCCAGCGCAAGGTAGTCGATTCTTCTAATATCGAAGAAGCTCGAAAATTGGGACAACAGATATTTGGAGAAATGGGCCCTGATAAAGAAATTCAGTTATTCGAATTTCTAAAGAATAAGTGTGAAGACCTATCCATAAAATTATCGCAGTATAAAACTCTCGCTGAGACAGGAAAATATCCCGGATTAGACGATATAAATGAGCTTCTGCGCCTTGCGAGTATTCTAATAAATTCAAATGACAGTTTTGATTTTATAGCTCGGTTCTTGGAAAACAAGGATGATTTAACTGATGCCGCCAATTCCTTTGCGGATATTGAAGCATTCTACACCAAGCAACGCATGCAATGGGATGAACTTCGTGACGCGGTTGGGCGTTTTGAGCTTAATCGGTTTGATTTGGAAAAAGATACAGATGCAAAAAGTACTCTAATCAGAATGAAAGATATTTTACAGGCTTCAGCGCCTTATGGAATTATCCAGGAAGCGGCTAAGCTTATCCAGATAGTGAGCGATGTCAACAATAGCTTGCTTAAAGAAGCTCGAGAACACGCGCATAAAAGTATTAATGAATTAATGGCTCATTTTGAAAAAGAGGCAAAAGCCACGAAGGCTGCAAAGGAAAATATTGAAAATGCCATGGATAAATTTAAAAGGCTTATCCGTAGGGCAGATAAAGAGCCAAGCATCGCTAATATTAGACGCCTTATAGATGAATCAAAGAATCTTTTTGAAGAAGAGCTTAACCGTATCTGGAAGACAACTTCCGGATCGAAAGAAACGCCAGAAGTAAAAGAAGTTAAAACTTTTCATGTTAAAAGCATTGCAAAAAAATCTTTCCTTGAAACAGAAGAGGATGTGGATGAATTTTGTGGTGATCTTAGCAAAGAATTGAAGTCTTCAATTAAAGAAGGAAAACGTCTCAGGATAGAGTAATATAGGTGAAGGGCTGATTTCTTATTTACCCAAGACAAAAGTAAATAAAAATAAACATATTGATATTAAAGGACTTACAGCGATTTTATTTACCAAAAGGCTTAAAATAGAGGGATTTTAAACTAAATGAACAAGAATAAACTAAAAACATATGCTCCCCAAGCTCGTGAGGAATTTATTAAGATTGTCACTGAGCGTGCGGCACTCTATGGTATTACTGCAAAAAAAATTGAGCCTTGTCAAATAAAAGGGGACTATGCTTTTATTTCGGGTAAACCTTTTTCAAAATCAATCGAAAAATCCCGTGATGATCTTATTAAGAGCATCGAATCAAAAGGCTTCACTCAGGTTATGGAAGAGGTGGCCTATACCTGGTTTAACCGGTTTGCCGCAATACGATTTATGGAGTTAAATGGATACCTTTCTCATGGTTATCGCGTTTTGAGTCATCCGCAAGGCCAGTCTGAACCGGAAATATTAGAAAAAGCGCAATATCTTGAACGATTGGATGGGTTGGAAAAGGAAGAAATTATTGCCCTTAAAACAGCAGGCAATAAAGATGCTGAGCTTTATCGCAAATTGATAATTGCCCAGTGTAATGAGCTTCATAGCGCTATGCCATTTCTATTTGAAAGAGTTGACGATCCAACAGAACTTCTTCTTCCAGATAACTTGCTTAATACGGACTCAGTTATTCGACAAATGGTTGATACGATTCCTGAAGAAGACTGGAAAGAAGTAGAAATTATTGGATGGCTTTATCAGTTTTACATTTCAGAGAAAAAAGCTTCACTGATGAAAGTTAAGAAAGCATATAAGACAGAAGACATTCCCGCGGTCACCCAGCTTTTTACGCCAAACTGGATTGTAAAGTATCTGGTTCAAAATTCTCTCGGGGCCAAATGGCTTGGGACATACCCAACATCAGACGTTAAAAAGAAGATGGAATATTACATTGAGCCTGCTGAGCAGACAGATGAAGTGAGGCAACAGCTTAAAGAGATTACACCGGACTCTTTGAATCCTGAAGAATTAACGGTTATGGATCCAGCCTGCGGGTCAGGGCATATTCTGGTAGAGGCGTATGATCTCTTAAAAGAAATTTATTTGGAGCGGGGTTTTCGCCCCAAAGATGTTCCGGCCCTTATACTCGCGAAGAACCTTTATGGGCTTGAGATTGATGATCGCGCGGCACAGCTTGCTGGGTTTGCTCTAATGATGAAGGCGAGGCAAGATGACCGGGAGATATTCAAGAAAGGAATTAAACCGAATATCGTTTGCATTCAGGGAACTGATGGGAAGATTGTGGATAGTGGGCAGTGGGCAGTGGATAGTGGAGATAAATCAGATATTTCTTTTCTATCCAAGCTCATTGCTATGTTGATAGAAATTTTTAAAGACGCGAAAGCATTTGGATCTTTGATCAGAGTCTCAGAAGATTTGCAGAAAAAACTGCCTGAAATCAGGAATCAGCTCGAATCTAAGAAAAAAGATTTAGACCGTCACGAGCTGTGGTCAAGAACAGAGCATTTTGATATCTTGCTTGCGCTTGTAAAACAGGCAGAGATTTTATCCAAACGTTATGATTGCGTTATCGCCAATCCGCCCTATATGGGTGGGAAGGGGATGAATGGCACGCTCAAAGAGTTTGCTAAAACACAATATCCTGCTACTAAATCCGACCTGTTTGCGATGTTTATTGAGCGCGGTTTTGAGATGGCTAAGGATGGGCTTGGTTATAACGCAATGGTGACTATGCAAAGTTGGATGTTTTTGTCATCTTATGAAAAAATGAGGCAAACGTTACTCAATACAGCAACGATTAGGAATATGGTGCATATGACTAATGGTGTCATGGGAATAGCTTTTGGAACATGTGCAACTGTTTGGTGTGGACTTAAGATGGACGCATATAAAGGAAGTTTTTCCTATATTGAGAATACTGATTTAAATGACAGTAATGTGCCTCGAACATTTCCAGTCAAGAACGACAGACTAAAGGATGCATCCTCGACTGATTTTAAAATGATTCCCGGTTCCCCGATTGCCTATTGGGTGAAGGGGCTCGATTTATTTCGTGAAGGAAAAATAGGTGATAAGTTCATTTCTGGTGGAAGAAACAAAACGCACGATGATACAAAATATCTTCGTTTGTTTTGGGAAATAAGCTCTTTAAGCGATTATTGGAAACCATACGCAAATGGTGGAGAGTTTAGGAAATATTTTGGTAATATTATACATGTAGTTAATTGGACAGAAGGGGCAAGAAAAGAATATGAATCCCATGGAGGGTTATGTAACTCAAAATTCTGGTGGAAAGAAGGGGTAACATGGTCATTAATAACATCTGCTATTTCGAGCTTTAGAATTAAGTTGACAAGTTGTCAGTATAGTTCAGGTTCTCCCACTATTTTTAACAAAGACTATAGTTGTGATAAAAAGACTCTGGCATTTTTGAATTCGAAGATCGCACATTATTATTTAAAGGCCTTAAATCCAACCCTAAATACGACCGTAAATGATATTTTTGCTCTCCCTAATATTTATGAAAAATTAGATTCGTCAATTGATATGAGAGTTGAAAAATGTATTTCTATAGCAGAGTTGGATTGGAATTCCCGCGAGACTTCTTTGAACTTTGAAAAATTACCAATTCTTCACGATAGAAATAGCGATAATCTACAAAAGGCGTATCAGAAATACAAATCTTTTAGTATCCAGATATTTGACAGCATGAAATCATTAGAGGAAGAAAATAATCGTATTTTTATTGATGCATATGGATTGCAGGATGAGTTGACTCCCGAGGTATCTTGGGAAGAAATCACTTTGACGTGCAATCCATATTATCGTTATGGCAAAAAAGTGGGAAGTGGTCAGGGGTTAGTGGATAGTAGCGATACCTCAAAACTAAACACTAATCACTGGCCACTAACCACTACATTCTATTCACTCAATAACGAGCTCGAAGCAAGGTTTAAAACAGACACAATGAAGGAGCTTATTAGCTATGCCATCGGCTGTATGATGGGTCGGTATAGTCTGGACGCTCCCGGGTTGATATTGGCAAGTACTGGAGAAGGGTTGGAGGATTATTTTCGTAAAGTGGGTAGTGACCAGTGGCTAGTGGCCAGTAAGAAGGAGAAAACAAATGTCAGTAAAGAGTTACAAGGACCTGATAGTTTGGCAGAGGGCGATGGAATTGACTCAGATGGTATATCAAGTAACAAAGAAATTTCCCAAGGAGGAGCTCTACGGGTTGACCAATCAGATTCGCAGAGCAGTGGTATCGATTCCATCCAATATAGCAGAGGGGCAAGCAAGACAATCGACAGCGGAGTTCAGAAACTTTCTATCAATAGCGCGAGGGTCTCTGGCCGAAGTGGAAACACAGCTATTGATTGCCAATCGTCTGACATATATAACTCAGGAAGAACTAACCCAAATACTCGAAATACATCAGGAAGTCAGCAAAATGATTCCCTCCCTAATGAAAAAACTAACCACTGTCCACTAGACACTAACCACTGTCCACTAGACACTGGTCACTTCTCCTTCCTTCCCGATGAAGACGGCATTATCCCCATTACCGAACGTGAATGGTTTGACGATGATGCGGCTTGTCGATTCTTTAGATTCATTGAAACCGTTTGGGGTAGGGGCACAAAATCTTGTGCCCTTTTAGAAGACAACCTTGATTTTATTGCGGATGCCATAGGCAGGAAGTCTGGTGAATCAAGTAGGGAGACAATTCGCCGCTATTTTTCGAATGAATTTTTTAGAGATCATATGCAGACCTATAAAAACCGGCCAATATATTGGCTTTTCTCAAGTGGTAAAGAAAAGGCATTTCAGGCTTTGGTATATTTGCATCGTTACAACGAAGGCACGCTCTCGCGCATGCGTACCGAATACGTGTTACCGCTTCAGACTAAGATCTCTCGACAGATAGAGCATCTTGAGAAAGATAAAGACGCCGCTCAATCAGGCAGCGCGGCAAATAAAATTCAAAAGGAAATCCTCGGTTTGCGAAAACAAGCCGAAGAACTCGGGAAATTTGATGAGCTTTTGCGCCATTACGCGGACAAAAGAATCAGACTTGACCTTGATGACGGGGTGAAGGTGAATTATGGGAAATTTGGCGAGCTCCTTTCAGATGTTAAAAAGATAGCCGGGACAAAAGAGGAAGAAGATGAATCTGCCGATTAATATCAATGATTTAATAACCGCGCGCACGGTTGAATGGGAACGGCTTGAGTTTAAATCCGGCTGGAATCCCGAAGATGTCCTGCATACGATGTGCGCGTTTGCCAATGATTTTCATAATCTGGGCGGCGGATATATTGTTATCGGCATCGGTGAACAAGACGGGAAAGCCAGTTTGCCGCCCGCCGGCTTAAAGTCCAGCCAGCTTGATAAAATTCAAAAAGAGATTATTGAGCTTGGCCATAAAATACAGCCTTATTATCACCCTATCGTTGTCCCTTGTGAGTACAAAAAGAGATTGATTCTTGTTTTATGGTGCGTTGGTGGCCAGACACGTCCTTACAAAGCGCCGGTTTCATTGTCAAGAACAAATCAACGCTTCGCGTATTATACCCGCAAAGCCACCAAAACTGTTATTGCGAAAGCACAAGATGAAAAAGAGTTGTTTTCCCTTGCCGCGACTGTCCCTTTTGATGACAGGATAAACCACACTGCCACACTAAAAGACCTTGATCTGGGGTTGATTCGTTCTTACCTTCAGCAGGTGAAAAGCGACCTGTTTGAAGAATCCGCAAAAATGGATTTTGTCCAGCTTTGCCGAAATATGAATATTGTGGATGGCCCGGATGAATGGGCGCGTCCTAAGAATGTGGGGCTGATGTTTTTTAATCAATGCCCGTATAAAATTTTTCCTCAAACGCAGATCGATATTGTTTATTTTCCTGAAGGGCCCGGAGCGGATTCTTTTTCTGAGAAAATATTTAAGGGCCCGATGCATAAGACGTTGGAAGAAGCGTTAACTCATATTCAAAGCCAAGTCATAGTAGAAAAAATAATTAAACACGATGACCGCCCGGAAGCAGATCGTTTTTTCAATTATTCATATATTGCTATTAAGGAAGCTCTTTGCAACGCTGTTTATCATCGGTCTTACGAAATTAGAGAGCCTATTGAAGTGCGTATATTACCCGAATGCATTACAATAGGAAGTTTTCCAGGTCCTGATCTATCAATTTCCGATAGGGATATTCACGCCTTTAAATTGAGTTCTCGACGCTATCGAAATCGCAGAGTCGGAGAACTTTTAAAAGAACTTGATTTGACTGAGGGAAGAGGTACGGGGATTCCGAAAATTCTTAATGGAATAAGAAAAAATGGCTCTCCCCGGCCGGTCATTCATACGGATAATGATAGAACTTTTTTTACGGTTGAATTTCCGGTGCATCCGCTGTTTCTTAAGAAAGAAGACAGCGGAGCGGTTTCTACAACAAGGGCCCAGTCAAGGGCCCAGTCAGGGGCCCAGTCAGAACAGATATTGCGCGCGCTTATAAAGGTTCCTCTATCTATGCTTGAAATAGTGCAGGCGTTAAAGTTAAGAAGCAAAACCGGCGCGTTAAAAAGGGCGGTGAATGAACTGCTTTTCGCGAATCACATTGAATACACCATGCCTGAAAAACCAAACAGCCGCTTGCAGAAATACCGGCTTACGGAAAAGGGAAGAAAGTATATAGAGCCTGTCAGATGAATACAGACCGCATAAAAGATAAATTAAGGGAACTTTTTGAAAAACACCGCATCGTTTTCTGGAACGATACGAATTCTGATTTTGAGGATTACCTTTCAGAATGTCTGCCGCAGGGGGTTGAAATCATCCGGCCTGATAAGCTTGGGCAGCTAAAAACCAAAGTTGTTATTGAAATAGAAAAGCCTGAAAGCAAATTTCTGGTTTATTCCCTAACGCCAATCCCGCAGCCAGAAAATGACTGGCTCCTGGATATCCGGCTGTACGGCTATCAATTTTACGCGGATACCGCTTCGATGATGGTTGAGGAGTTGGGGTTACAGCATCATTTCCTGCGGGAGCATATCGCAAAGAGAAAGAAATTTTTTGGCAATAAGCAAAGGACCGCTTTCCTTAAAAAGATTATCGCGCCGACGGACAGGGAGCACGAGATTGACAGAAAAATGTTGGCAGTTATCGTTAAAGCGGACAATGACCGTTATTTTGATATTGTTCACGCCTTATTTGCCTCTTTCAATTTTGAGGAAGGATTAGATGCTATCCCGGAAAAGTTTGTTGATATTCAGAAAATGGATTTGGAAGATGCTTTTTGGGCTTTCGCGCGCGAGGCGTTCGGCTATCAGAGTGAACAACCCAAACTAAGGCATTTTCTAACCTGTCTTTTCATAAGTGATCTTTATGCTTCTATTGGTTCTGCGATCCCCGAAAGTGTAAAACAATTTATATTACCCGGCATTTTTACCCGCGACGCCGCGGTTTGTCTGAGTGAATGGCGCGATAGTATGAAGATGGCTTTATCTTATGACCGTCTTTCTGAATTAATTGCCGAGGCAGTTGGTATTGAGCGGTTTATTGCCGACATTCCCCTTGATACATTGCGCAGCGCAGTCACTTTTTTTGCGATTGAAAAGGTTTGCGCGAGCAAGCTGCGGGCACATGTCATAGAACACGCGGATACTTTAGATAATGATTTTTTTATTTCATTTTGCCGGGGCCGCCAGGATATGCACTGGGCTAATCGGAGGCTGGGCGATGAAGTTATTCCGCGAGAGGCCTTGTGGTCTGTCTATGAGGCATTGATAGCCGCTGCCGCGTTCATAGCTAAGAAGAATAGTTTCCCCCGCGGATTTTCGTATGCAACGCCCAAAGATATCTTTGAAGCGTATACAAAAGGCCTGCATTATTTTGACCGTTTGTATCGTACCTTCTCGGAGCATGCCGGTATTGCTGATTCTAAGGGCTGGGGTGTTTTGAAGGATCTCAAAGAGATCGTCGAGGACATGTATCAACATTCTTTTCTTGAGCCGCTGGCCCTTTTGTGGGAAGAAAAAGTTCGGCTGGATAACTGGTATATGGACGGGGTGGTTAATCAGTATGATTTCTATGGGAAATATCCGGAACGCAAAGCCGGGGATAAAAGCGCTGCGGTTTTTGTCATTATCAGCGACGCGCTTCGCTATGAAGCAGGGCTTGAAGTAGCGGAAGCGCTTAATGGCAGATACCGATTTAAGGCAAAGACGGAAGCTATGCTTGGATGTGTTCCCTCATATACGGCGATTGGAATGGCGGCTTTGATGCCGCATGAACGATTGGAAGTGACTGAGAAGGGGGAAATTCTTGTTAGCGGGAGTCCTTGTGCAAGCCTTGACCAAAGAAATGAGGTATTATCGGCGTATAAAGGGATCGCTGTTAAGGGCGATGAATTACTTCGCATGGGCAGAGAAGATGCTCGCGAACTCGTGCGGGGGAAGAATGTTGTTTATATATATCACAATACAATTGATGCTTTGGGCGATGATGCCAAAACAGAACGTAAAACATTTTCTGCCGTGCGCAAGGCCATAGATGAAGTATGCGATATTGTTTCATTTGTCGTCAATAACCTGCATGCGCGCTTTGCTTTCATTACTGCTGATCATGGATTCGTTTATACAGACAGAAGCCCGGATGATACCGACCGAAATAAGATAGCAGATTCCGGCGGGGAACTGTTAAAGATAAATAAACGTTTTTTATACGGGAGGTATATTCCTTTGATGGATAGCGCTCGTAAAGCAAAATTTTCCAGTACAGCCGGTGTTTCTCCGGAGAATGATATGCCTTTTGCGGTACCAAAAGGGATGAGCCTGTTTTATTTCACCGGCGGAGCGCATTATTTCCATGGCGGTATGAGCCTGCAGGAAGTGGTAATTCCTGTTATTACCGTAGAACAAGTGCGCGGGGAAGCAAAAGAAAAAACACGTGAAAAGACGGTCGGGGTTCAGGTTCTCGGCCAGGAGCCGCGCGTTACAACAGGCAAACATCGCTTTGAGATCATACAGACGGATGCTGTATCCGATAGGATTAAATCAGTTACATATAAGATAGGGATTTATGCGGGAAACGAGCCGGTAAGCGATATCCAGATACTTACGTTTGAGAGCGTATCTCCGGAAATGGCTGACCGCAAAAAAGAGGTTGTTTTAACATTAAAGAATATGGCATTTCCCGTAGGCAAACCATACCGTTTAATATTCCGCGACGCGGATACTGATATTGAAGAGCTGTCAATCCCGGTACGGATAGACCGCGCTTTTACGAGCGATTTTTAATGAACGCATGATTTACGGAACGATAGTGAACGTAGATCATATGCGGGAATTAATCCCGCATAAAAGGATTAAAAGCGGGATTAAAGGGAGGCGAATTAGATGAATACAGAATTAGATAATTTACTCAATAAGTATTTTGCGGGGAAGGTTGTCCGTAAAGACTTGACTAAGAAGATTAAAGAAGGCGCCAATGTTCCGGTATATGTCCTTGAGTATCTCTTGGGGCAATATTGCGCTTCAACGGATGACGCGATCATTGAAGACGGGATGAATACCGTTAAACGCATTCTTATCGAAAATTATGTCAGGCCGGATGAGAAGGAAAAGATCAAATCTATTGTTCGGGAAAAGGGCGGGCTTAAGGTTATCGATAAGGTGACTGTGGCGCTCAATGAGAAAAAAGATGTTTACGAAGCCGTGTTTTCCAACCTGGGGATAAAAAATGTTGTGGTGCCAAGCGAGACAGTCAAGAAATACCAGAAGCTTTTAGCCGGAGGTATCTGGTCGGTTGTAAATTTAAAATATTTTTATGAAGAAGGGCAAAGCGTCTCTCCATTTATTTTGGAGGAGATTAAGCCGATCCAAATGCCAAACATGGATATGGAGCCGCTATTTGAAGGGCGCCGGGCGTTTTCTGAAGAACAATGGATAGATGCTCTATTGCGTTCAACGGGGATGGAGCCTTCTCTGTTTCAGGAGCGTGTTAAGTGGCATATGATCGCGCGGTTGATCCCATTCGTAGAGAATAACTACAATATGTGCGAATTGGGCCCTCGGGGGACCGGTAAAAGCCATTTATACAAAGAGATAAGCCCGAATAGTATTTTGATATCGGGCGGACAAACTACGGTCGCGAACCTATTTTATAACTTATCACGCCGGCAGATCGGCCTTGTCGGATTATGGGATATCGTGGCATTTGATGAGGTCGCGGGTATCTCGTTTGCGGATAAAGACGGTGTACAGATAATGAAGGACTATATGGCCTCAGGGTCTTTTGCCCGGGGCCGGGATCAGATAAACGCGAATGCGGCAATGGTCTTTGTGGGGAACCTCAACCAACCGGTGGATACTTTGGTAAAGACGAGCCATTTACTCGCTCCATTCCCTGAGAATATGATTGACTCCGCATTCTTTGACCGTTTTCACGCGTATTTGCCAGGGTGGGAGATCCCCAAGATGCGGCCGGAATTTGTTACAGATAACTATGGCCTTATTGTAGATTATTTGGCTGAGTTTTTGCGGGAGATGCGGAAGAGAAATTTTTCTGACGCGATTGATAAATATTTTCGTTTAGGGAGGGACCTGAATCAGCGGGATGTTATCGCGGTCAGGAAGACCGTATCAGGGTTATTAAAACTTCTTTACCCTCATGGCGAATATGATAAAGCCGCGGTTGCAAAGTGTTTGGATTACGCGCTTGAGTCAAGACGGCGCGTTAAGGAACAACTTAAGAAGATAGGGGGCATGGAGTTTTACGATGTGCATTTTAGCTATGCGGACAAGGAAACCAATGATGAAAAATATATTTCAGTTCCTGAACAAGGTGGAGGGACATTGATTCCTGATGGCCCCATGAATCCGGGAACGGTACATACGGTCGCGCGAGGCAGTAATGGGCACCTGGGATTATATCGGCTTGAAACGCAAATGAGCCCTGGAAGCGGCTCGATTCGTATTTCAGGCCAGGGCGTTGGCACCGCGGCTAAAGAGTGTTTACGCATAGCATTTGATTATTTTAAAGCCAATGCTTCCCGAATAAGCGTAACGCCTAAAGCCGGCGACCACGATTTTCATATCCATGTAGTCGAATTGCATAACTCCGGTACTGCCGACGCGTT
>JAHIOQ010000147.1 GCA_018895275.1 Candidatus Omnitrophota bacterium | reverse complement strand
GGATCTTATATTTCTGGATATTATGATGCCGGAAATGGACGGGGCCTCGGTTAGAAGCGAGCTGTTAAATAACGAAAAGACAAAAGATATACCGGTTGTTTTCTCAACAGCTATTGTAACTGATGAAGAAGTAAAAAAGACGGATGGGGTGATCGGGAAAGACTTGTTTGTGGCTAAACCTTATGATCCCGAAAAGATTAATCGAGCGATATATGCGGCTCTGGGGGCTATATAGTTAATCCTAAAATTTTGTTACAACTGTAAATCCGTGGGGCTCCGCCTGTCTACATGCCTGCCTGAGCGAATAACCAGTACAGTCGGGCCGGATTTTTCATCCCATCTATAAGGCCTACATGGACTACATGTTAAAAATTCTGCTAGACTATCCGTCCATTTTTCATCATTCTCCGTGTCCCTGCCTGCGACAGGCAGGTCTGTGTCTTTGTGTGATTATTTATAATACTAGGTTTTTAAATGGTAATCGATGCTTTATTATTTCCCCTTTTTTGTTTTTAAAGCAAGCTTACTTTTACGGGTAAAGAACGGTATTCCTCTAAGAATTTTGACAAACAGTATAAAAAATGATAAACTAATTCGGGGAAGATATTTATAGTTTTCTTTAAATTAACAGGCAAAGGAAACGGGTGGGGGGGCTGCTGCATTTTTCAATTTCAATTAGAAACAAATCTTACTTCCGTGTTACTTAAGTCATTAGAAAAATCCCCATGCTTTAAATAAATAATAAATTTTATGGAAAGAAAACCGGAAATCGATATTATCGGCAATGTCCCCTGGGGTACGCATATTTGCCACTTTTACCGGACAGAAGAAGATTTGGCCGAAATCCTGGTGTCTTATTTTAAAACCGGGCTGGAAAAGAATGAATTCTGCCTGTGGATTACCTCAGAGCCGTTAAAAGTGGACGCTGCAAAGGCGGCATTAAATAAGGAATTAAAGGATTTAGACAGCTATATTAAAAAGGGCCAAATAGAGATAATTAATTATAGCGATTGGTACACCAAATCCGGGAAATTCGACGCGGATAAGGTGTTAGCGGGGTGGCTGGAAAAGGAGAAAGAAGCTTTAAGAAAAGGATTTGCCGGTCTTCGGGGCAGCGGGAATATCTTTTGGCTGGAAAAAAAAGACTGGAGAAAAATTGCTGATTATGAAGCCGAAGTTAACAGCGTTATTGGTAAACATCGAATGATCGCCGTCTGTTCCTATTGTCTTGATAAATGCAGGGCATTAGAGGTTATAGAAGTGATTTTAAATCATCATTTTGCCGTTATCAAAGATTCCGACAGATGGATTCGCGTGGAAAATGTCGAGCATAAGAAAACAAAAGAAACATTACAAGCAGCAGAGAAGAAGTTTAGGGAACTAACTGAAACTATTACTGACTGGATATGGGAAGTTGATAGAGAAGGGATATATACTTATGTCAGCCCTAAAGTCAAAGAACTATTGGGTTATGAAGTTAGTGAGGTATTAGGCAAAACGCCATTTGATTTTATGCCTGAAGAAGAGGCGCAAAGGGTAGGCAGGATTTTTAAAGAGAAACTTATTAATGAAGAATCATTTTACGGGCTGGAAAATATAAATCGCCATAAAAATGGACAATTAGTAGTGTTAGAAATAAATGGAAATCCCATCTTTGATGAAAAAGGCCAATTGAGCGGGTATAGAGGTATAGATAGAAACATTACCGGACGTAAGCAGAGAGAGGAAGCGCTGAAAGAGTCTGAGTCTAAACTGCGGGAACAAAAGTTGGCTTTAGAACAAAAAAACCTGGCTTTGAAGGAGATGATCGAACATATTGAACGGACGAAAAATAAGACGAAAGAAGACATCGCAATTAATGTGAATGAATTCGTACTACCACTTTTAAAGAAGCTTAAAATAAAGGGGTCACCTCCCAAATATGTTGATTTACTGCGACATCATATAGAAGACATGGTTTCTTCATTCGGCCGTAAGATATCGGAAAAACCTAGGAATTTAACTGCTAGAGAAATTGAAATTTGTAATATATTAAAAGGTGGTTTTACAAGTAAAGATGTTTCTGAGCTTTTAAATATTTCCCGCCAGACAACCGAAAAACACCGTAAAAATATACGGAAAAAATTAGGCATATCTAATAAAAAGATTAATTTGACCTCTTATCTGCGAAGAATATAAATGGCCGCAATTCCCGTTCATACAGGTACTTTTTATACCCATTATCTGCCCATTAAATCACGGTTGACCTTTTTGCATAGATAAATTAAAATTTATCTTTAAAGCATATAAATCAATACAAAGTAAACTATAAATTGATAATATGAGAAGAAAAAGAGGAAAAGGGGCGGGGACGTGCTAAATAAAATTGGCATATCACTTGCGCAAGCAAGCAAGCAAGCAAGCAAGCAAGCAAGATCTTTAATAATGGTCATGATAAAAAATTAAATTTTAGCCCGGATATCAAATTTTGATTGTCTGGGTTTTTTATTGGTGCGCCCGGCAGGGCGCTTGCTTATCAGTGAAACTTCGGCTGAGGCCATTTGAGGTCAAGGGCGATACGGTGGCCGGACTAATCCATCGTAGAGGAGAAGACAGGGTAATGCCTGTTGAGGGTAAGAGCCTTTTCGAAGGGATTAGCGGTTTAACGTAGAGAGGTAAGGATTGTCTACTATGTCTACTCGACAAAACGGTAACGGCGATGGATTCGGTGCGGTTGAAGTCGTACGACAGGTAGGGATATCTCCGGAGAAACTGCGATACTGGGAGAAACGCGGTATTGTTAAACCAAGGCATGTCCAACGCGGGAAGAGAAAAATTAGAAGATATTCGCAAGAGGATGTCCATCGAGCAGTTTTAGTTAAAGTGTTATTAGACACGGAGAAATATTCTCTTGAGGGCGCGATAATTAGACTGGAAGATGAAAAATAAGCAATGGATGAGTCCGAAACGCTGACGATTAATATAAATGACATTGCCGGGCAGAAGAAAGAGGCAGATGCATTAGAAGGTTTTGACATCTCCGGGGGCATGAAGAGGGAAGAATCGCCCGGATTAAAAGACAGGGCTATCGCGTCGCGCTTTAACGGCATAGCCCTGAGCGATATGGACGGGAATATTATTTACGCGGATAAGAGGTTTATGGAAATGTGGGGCTATGGGAACCTCGATGAGGTTTTGGCCAGGCCCCTCGTAGACTTCTGGGTTGACAGCGAAAATTCGGCAAGGGTTATCAATATATTGCGTAAAGAAGGATGCTATGAAGGGGAATTGGAAGCAAGGAGGAAAGACGGAACTATTTTTCATGCTCTGTGCAGCGCGAATCTTATTAAAGTAGAAAATGAAAAGCCGGGCTGCCTTCTGCTATCTTTTCTCGATATCACCTGGGGCAAAGAGACGGAAGCGCTTTTAAAGCAAGAAAAAGAAAATTCCGAAAAGTTACTAACTGAAATCAGCGCGGCTTATGAAAAATTGCAGGCAATGCAGGAAACTCTTCTAACGCGGGAACGGATAGCGACAACAGGATTTATTGCCGCGGGCATAGCCCACGAGATACGAAATCCGCTGGCGATTATCGGTATGACCGTTCAATATCTGCAGTCCAAACTTTCCGATAACGATCCCAAAAGAGAGTTTACCGAAGCCATAATTACAAAGGTTAACAGGCTTGACCGGGTAACTAAAGAGCTTTCAAACTATGGCCGGACGATACACCTGAACATTGCGAGGCATAGCCTGATAAGGTCTTTAAAATTGAATACAGCCCTGATTAAACCGAAGTGCAGGCTGCAAAGGGTTAAGATAAAAAAAGAATTTATGAAACTTCCGCCGGTTGAAATAGATGAAGAGCAGATGGATAAGGCGTTTTTAAATATTATGGATAATGCCTTGCAGGCCATGCCTAAGGGAGGAACCTTAACTGTATCCGCCGGGTTTGGAAAAGATACAAATGAGGTCATGATTAAAATCCATAATACGGGTTCGCCGATTACAAAAAAGCATTTACCCCATATCTTTGAGCCTTTTTATACAACAAGAAAGAAACACGGAGGCACGGGCTTAGGGCTGGCCATCGTTCAAAGCGTGGTTTTGAGGCACAATGGCCGGATTAGCGTTGAAAACGGATCATCCGGGAAAGATAAGGGAGTTGCGTTTATTATCCGTCTTCCCGCGGTGCATAAATAGAAGAGAGAGAAAAAATGGCAGCTGTAGCGTCTATGAATAAATTAAAACAAAGAGGTAAAATTCTTATTATCGACGACGAGCCGGAAATCGGCTGGATATTCTCAAAGATATTGGGTGAGGAAGGATATGAAATAACCTGTGTCCAGACAGGTAAAAGCGGCCTGGCTAAGCTAACAGATAATTTGCCGGACCTTGTATTCCTGGATCTAAAATTACCGGATAAGGACGGGATCCATATACTGGAAGAAATAAAAAAGGCAAGGCCGGGAACCATCGTAATAATGATTACGGCGCATGAGACGATACATACGGCCGTAGCGGCGATGAAACGCGGCGCGTATGATTATATCCCGAAGCCGATACCTAACGAAAGGCTGAAGATCATTGTTGATAAGGCGTTGGAAACGCAGTTCCTGTCACGGCAATTAGAATCTCTCTCTGAAGCCAGCGCGCCGATAAACAAAATAATCGGACAGTCGGAAGTAATGCAGGAGTTTCTCCGATTAATACAGACCGTTGCCGCGCATGATATCAGCGTTGTTTTAAGAGGAGAAAGCGGCACAGGCAAGGAGCTGGCGGCGCGCGCGATCCATTCATTGAGTATAAGAAAGGACAATGCTTTTGTAGCGATTGACTGCGCGACATTACCCGACACTTTGGTAGAAAGTGAACTTTTTGGT